>CAVDXJ010000187.1:0-4241 GCA_963612765.1 Oscillospiraceae bacterium | reverse complement strand
ATGTCTGCGGCCATGATCGCCCCAAGCGCGCTGCGCGTCTCGACGCAGCCCAAAGAGCGCATCTTGACGTCGCGGGGGCGTTCGCGAAGGGCCTCTGCCACGGCGTCGTCCAAACTGTCGATCGCCTCACACAGCACGGCCTTCTTGCCGGCGCTGTTACGCGCAGCCGTGCAAGCAGTGTTCACGGCCCCCACGTTCCCGCCGATAATGGCCAGGTACTTGCCTGGGCAAGCCGTATTGGCGCGCAAAAGCTCGACGTTTGCGGCCTTGAGCATGGTATCGACCGCCTCGTAACCGGCAGGGATGCTCGTGAACTCAATAAGACCGACGGTTGTGGCCATGATAGGAACCTTTCTTTAGCCGTAAGCGACCGACGGGACAACCCGCCGGTCGCAGCTAAGCGCGTGCCGATACGTACTAACCGACGATGATTCCGCCGAGAGGGGCGCCCAAGGCGGCACCAATAAGGTGCACGACGCAGGCAAGGATCCAGATGGTGGTCGCAGGCGGGTCAATGTGGGAGTCGACCTTGGTGTTGAGGGTGCAAGCAGCCCAATCGCCAACAACGGCAGCCACAACAGCAAACAGGGTGCCCAGGCAGATACCACCAACGGGGCCAAAGGCAGTCACGCCGATGACGGAGGCATAGGCACCGATGAGCGTCATGTGGTGCGTAGCGGGAACAGCGAAGCCGGTCTGCGTGAACAGCAAAGTGATGGCCGAGAAGCCAAAGCAAATGAAGGGCCACATCGAGAGCGCGGCGGTGTTGCCGGCCTCAAAGAAGATGACCGCAAAGGTGGAAACGGCGATGCCGATGCCCAGGCCAGTCATGACATTGGCGCCAAAAGCGCCACCCTGCGAGAAGTAGTTGTGCTTCTCGCCCTCAAAGGCGCCGGTCAAACCAGACTTGCCAAAGACCAGGCGGCAGACAACGGCCAGGATGAATACGACGGTGCCGGGGCCGTCGGTGATGACGCCAAAGACAGGAATCAACGAGATGACCTGGAGAAGCGCCGCACCGATAAGGCCAAAGACGCCGCCGACGAGAATGACGTCGGCAGAGGCAAGGCCAAACAGGCCGCTGCAGATATCAGCGCCGGAGTCGAGCTTCTTCTTGCTGCCCGCGTAGGCCGCCGCGGCAACGCCGCCGGCAAACGCCGTGTGGGGCCCGATGAACGACGCAAAGGCGATCTGCAGAAGGGCCACGTCGCCAGTGACACCCGCGGCCTGCATAAGGCCGCCGACCAAGGCAAAGAAGCCGGTCATGATGAAGGCGGGAAGCGCGCCCATGTACGCGCCAATGACACCTCCGCCAAAGCCCGCGATGATGGGTAGAATGGACATTTCTTCTCTCCGTATCTAATCGAACCTATAGAACCAGTGCTTTTTAACGGACATCGAGTCCGCCCACAAGCACGCACTTACGCTTACGGCAGAAGGACTTTGCCGAGGTGAGGCCTTCGCCAGTGGGGCCGGCGATGGTGAAGGTCGCAATGCCCATGCCACCGGCGCCCAAACCTGCGTAGGAAGGGCCGTTCTTGACGAAGATGGTGGTCTGGATGAGTTTGGCCATCTTGGAGAGCTTGTCGACGTTCTTGGAGTGCATCATCGCGGAGTGACGGTTGCCGTGCTCGACGCGAACAGCCATGTCGATAGCATCGTCAACGTTGTCGACGCGAACGACGGGCAAAATCGGCATCATGAGCTCGACCTGGACAAACGGGTGGTCCTCGGTGGCCTCGATCATGATGGTGCGCACGGAGTCGTCGACCTCGACGCCGATCTTCGAGAAGATGTACTTGGCGGACTTACCAACGAACTCGGTGACGGGCTTGCCGTCCTTGACAACAAGGTTGACCAGGTTGTCGATGGTCTGCTGGTTCTTGACCAGGTAGGCGCCGTTCTTCTTCATGTTGTGGATCAGCATGTCGGCAACGGCGTCGACAACGATGACCTCCTTCTCGGCGATGCAGGGAAGGTTGTTGTCAAAGCAGTGGCCGTTGACGATGTCGCGGGCAGCCTGCTCGAGGTCGGCGGTCTCGTCCACGACGGCGGGCGGGTTGCCGGGGCCGGCGCCAATGGCCTTCTTGCCGCTGGAAAGGACGGCCTTGACGATGCCGGTGCCACCGGTAGCAACCAGCATGCGGACCTTGGGGTGCGCCATCATGGCGTTGGTGGCCTCGATAGAGGGCTCGCGCACCATAGCAACCAAGTTAGCAGGGGCGCCCAGGTTCACCAGGGTGCGGTTGATCAGCTGAACCATCTCGACCGAGAGGGCCTTGGCGCGCGGGTGCGGCGAGAAGACCACGGTGTTGCCGCCGGCGAGCATGCCGATGGAGTTGCAGATGATCGTCTCGGAAGGGTTGGTCGTGGGCGTAATGGCGCCGATGACGCCAAAAGGCGAGTACTCGATGAGGGTCAGGCCGTCGTCACCCGAGATGGCCTCGGTGGTAAGGTCCTCGACGCCCGGGGACTTAAGGGCAGCCAGACGATTCTTGGTGATCTTATCGGCGACGTTGCCCATGCCGGATTGCTTCACGGCCTCGTAGGAGAGGTGCTCGAGCATCTCGGGCTCGGTAAAAATCTCGCGGATGGCGGTGACGTACTTGTCACGGTCGGCCATGGAGTGGCCAAGGTACTCGTGCCAAGCCTTGTCGGAAGCCTCGATTGCGGCGTCCATGGTCTCAAAGACGCCCCAGTCGCCGCACTCGGGACCGGCGCAAGGCGCAGGAGAAGCCTCCCCAGAAGCGGTGTTGATCTGGCTCAGCACCTGGCCGACGATCTGCTCAACGGTCTTGGAATCGATGTTCATCCCAAATTCCCCTTTCTCATTTCTTCCCTACGCCATGGCGTAGCGAGCGATTTCCATATCCTGCTCGGCGGTGCCGCCGGAAACCCCAATACCGCCGACGACCTTGCCGTCGACGACAAACGGGAAGCCGCCGCCAAACAAAACGAACTTGCCGGGCTTGCTGTTCTCAAGCCCATAAAACGGCTGCCCCGGTTGACAAAGAGCGCCAACCTCGTGGGTGGGCATCTTCATTGACATAGCCGTAAAGGCCTTACCGGGAGCGACGTCGTTGCTAATAAGAAGAGCGCCTTCCATGCGCTGGAACATCACGAGGTTTCCACCCTCGTCGACGGCCGCGAAAACGCAGGGCACGCCTAGCTGAACGGCCTTCTCCTGCGCCCTAAGCGCCATAGACTGCAGGGTCTTGAGGTCGAATTGCTTTTGCTCTGACGTGCTCATACCAAGCGACTCCTTAACAGCGGCGACCACGCGTTCGCAGAGCTCTTCGCGCGCCGGGGCCTCTTCCTCGTAGCGGGCCAGGGCGTAAACGAGGTCCGAAAGACGGTTGAGGTACTTCTGAACCTGCGGGCGCACGCTTTCCTGCGAGGAAAGCTCAACAACGCGACGCTCGGCCTTGCGAACAATGGTGCGGGCAACGTGCAGAGAAGCACTAGAAGCATTGACACCGGGAACCACGAACTCGTGTTGCTTGCCAACGATGGCCACGATCTTGTCGATCACGCCTTCGAGATACGCGATATCCTCATCGGTCACAGGAACAAACGAAAGCTCGCTGGGGTCACCGGTGGGCTTGAGACATGCAAGCTTCTTCAAGCCCTTCTCGTCTGCCGCAAGCTCGGCACCCACGGCAAAAAGACGCGTCTCGACCTTGACCAAGACGTCCAGTACCAGCTGAGAAGAACACTGCGTACGAGCAAAGCCCAGCGCGCTGATCGCCTCGTCGACGGTGCCGTAGCACTCGACCTTGAGGTCCGACTTGGCCACGCGCGACCCACCTACCAGCGCGGTCGTGCCTTTGTCGCCGCCCCTTGTGTAGATGTTTGGCATGGGCTACATCACCTCGACGGAGTCCACGATGCCGATGATGGCCGCGTCGATGGGGGTCGAGTCGGGCTTCTCGTCTTGGAACAGGTGACGGGCAGAAGAGCCGTCGACCACAAAGACGATCTCACCGTTACCGGCACCCACGGCATCGACAGCGATCTCGGCGTTGCCATTGCGCTGAAGGTGCTCGTCTAAGGGCTCGACGATCAAAAGCTTGAAACCGATAAGCTGGGTGCACTTGCTGGTGGACACCACGGTTCCGATGACCTTACCAAGATGCATGAGACTTCGCCTACCTTCCTAGGAGATCAAAGAGATTCCGTTGGCGCGCGCGACGTCGCGGGCCAACTGGGTTACAAGAGTGCCTGCAGGCACAATGACCTGG
>CAVDXJ010000186.1:0-4246 GCA_963612765.1 Oscillospiraceae bacterium | reverse complement strand
CGCGAGGGCCACACCGACGGCGGCAAGTACGCCGTCTACCCCGGCGACAACTTCGAGGCCCTTACCATCCCCTTTGTCGACGGCGCCTTCAAGCTCGACGGCAAGACCGAGTGCGCCGCAGCCATCATGACCTCCTACACCATCGCCTGGTCCGAGGACGGTGAGTACGGCGACCTGGTGGGCTCGGGCTTTTCCAAGTACAAGGTCCAGGACCTCTTGCGCGAGAAGTACGGCTTCAAGGGCGCGGCTTGCACCGACTGGTTTGTCCTTGACAACGATGGCGAGACCGAGGGCCTGGGTTGGACCTGCTGGGGTCTTGAGGACAACACCGTCTGGACCCCTGCCAAGCGCGCGGCCAAGGCAATCGAAGTCGGCGTCGACCAGATGGGCGGCTGCAACGATACCCAGATTTTGAAGGACGCCTATGACGTTATGAAGGAGTCCCTGGGCGAGGAGAAGGCCGAGGAGAACTTCCGCGAGCTGGCAAAGCGCCTACTTCTGGGCTACTTCAACTGCGGTTTGTTCGAGGATCCCTATGTCGACCCCGATGTTGCGCGCGCCGACCTTGACCGCGGCGACGAAACCTCCCAAAACAACGCCTTTGACGCACAGGTCAAGTCCATCGTCATGCTCAAGAACCACGGCAACGTGATCAAGGCCGCCTCCGGCGCCTCCAAGCCCAAAGTCTACCTGCCCATGCGCTACACCGCTGCGGCCGAGACCTGCTCGGGCCTGGGCGCCCCTGCCTGGTTCTCCAGCGCGGCCACCTGCGAGCTGCCCGTCTCCTCCGGCATAGCCGAGAAGTACTTTGACGTCGTGACCGATACCTTGGCCGAGACCTTGACCGGCCCGGTTGACGAGTCGAGCGGCTCTGCCACGCCCGCCGAGGCCGACCTCACCCGCGCAACCGCCGCCGACATCGCCGACGTCGATTACGTCGTTGTTGTCGCGGAAGGCCCGAGCAACGCCAGCCACCGCCGTGGTCAGGACAAAGACGGCAACTTCATCCCGTTGTCCATCCAGTACCGCCCCTACACCGCCGACTCCGATGTTGTGCGCAAGGTTTCCCTGGCAGGCGACCCCGCCGACGGTTCCAAGTGGGCCGAGCACCCCAATGGCGCCAAGGGCGTCGAGATCGAGAACCGCAGCTACTTTGGCCGCACCTCGATGGTCACCAACGAGGGCCAGCTTGACCAGATCCTCTCCGCCGCCGCCCTGGCCAAGGAAGCCAGCAAGCCCTGCATCGTGGTTTTGGACATCCACAACCCCATGTGCGTCCACGAGTTTGAGGACCAGGTCGACGCCATTCTCGTCACCTTGTCCAGCTGCCCCGAGGCCGCTTTCGACATCATCGCCGGCAACGACGAGCCCTCTGGCCTGCTGCCCCTGCAGATGCCGCGCGACATGGTGGCGGTCGAGGCGCAAAACGAGGACGCCCCGCGCGACCTGGATTGCTACGTCGACGCCGACGGTAACACCTACGACTTCGCCTTTGGCCTCAACTGGTCCGGCGTCATCGACGACGACCGCGTCAAGCAGTACAGCGTGGCGCCCCTGACCAAGTTGGCATAGCACTTTACCTGCGGCGGGTTTACTCTTCCCTGACCCGCCGCAGGTCGCGCCCTTCTCGTTTTGCCGAGAAGGGCGTGCTGCTTGCAAGGGGCTCTCCGCCCGCAAAACGTGCCATTCTCTGTGCCCGCGGACCCGTCACCCTCAAATCCAAGCCGTTCTCTGTGGCAAATCCGTAATCCGCGCTGTTCTCTGTGGCTGAAACCCCTCATTTCGCAAGATCCGGCCTGCCAACCCACAGAGAACGCCCCGTTTTGCAAAACCGCCGAGAAACCCGGTCGGGCTTCTCGCCGCACCCACGTCTACCTGCGGCTTAGTCACAACTTGCATTTTTCACGGCACAAAAGGTGCTGTTTGCCACAATTTAGCCACATAAGCCCACCCGCCGTTTTTCGATAGGCGGGCGGCATGTGTCGCTGTCAAGATAGCCTTGTTTCGTATTGGTAAACCACCAATGAAAGGGGCACTCATGACAGGGAAGAGCATGAATGTCACGCGTCGCGGCTTTGTCGCCACCGGCGCACTCTCCGCGGGCCTGCTGACGCTGGCCGGCTGCAACAACTCCAAGCAGGAGGAGAGCACCACCAAGGGCTCCGGCTACACCGAGACCGACTCCGGCAACGGCTACATGGTCGTCGACAACGGTAGCGGCAAGCAGCTCTCTTACTCCAAGGACTCCGGACTTAAGCTCATCGAGGTCGACGGCTACGCCTTCAAGGACTTCGAGGGCACCGGCGAGCTGGTTCCCTACGAGGACTGGCGCCTTACCGCCGAGGAGCGCGCCGCGGACCTTGCTTCCCGCGTCACCATCGACCAGATCGCCGGCCTCATGTGCTTCTCTGGCCACCAGGCCAAGATCGAGGACGACTGCTCCGTCACCGACACCCAGAAGGAGTTCCTGGACGGCGGCGTGCGCGCGGTCTTGAACGCTTCCTCGGGCTTTGCCGCTTTCAAGCAGGCCACCTGGGCCAACAACATGCAGGCCTACGCCGAGGCTTCTTCCAACAAGATCCCCATCAACTTCTCTTCCGACCCGCGCCAGGGCAAGAACTGCACCAACTGGCCCGATAACCTGGGCCTGGCTGCCTCCTTCGACCCCGAGGTCTCCAAGGCCGCCGGCGCCGGCATCGCCCGCGACATGCGCGAGATGGGCATCACCATGTACCTCGGCCCGCAGACCGACGTCGCTTCTGACCCCCGTTGGGCCCGCTTCTCCAGCACCTTTGGCGTCGACCCGGCGCTGTCCCGCGACATGGTTCGCGCCCACATCGATGGCCTGCAGTCCACCCTTAACGACAAGGGCGAGGACCAGGGCTGGGGCACCGGCTCGCTTCTGTCCATGGTCAAGCACTGGCCGGCCGAGGGCCCGGGCGAGGGCGGCCGCGAGGGCCACACCGACGGCGGCAAGTACGCCGTCTACCCCGGCGACAACTTCGCCGCGCTGACGATCCCCTTCGTCGACGGCGCCTTCAAGCTCGACGGCAAGACCGAGTGCGCCGCCTCCATCATGACCTCCTACACCATCGCCTGGTCCGAGGACGGCGAGTACGGCGACCTGGTGGGCTCCGGCTTCTCTAAGTACAAGGTCCAGGACCTCTTGCGCGAGAAGTACGGCTTCAAGGGCTCTGCCTGCACCGACTGGGCAGTTCTCGAGAACAACGAGGATCCCGACGTCTTTGCGTGGACCTGCTGGGGCCTCGAGAACAACGACGTGTGGAACCCCGCCAAGCGTGCCGCCAAGGCCGTTGAGGTCGGCGTCGACCAGATGGGCGGCTGCAACGACACCCAGGTCCTGAAGGACGCCTATGCTGCCATGAAGGAGTCCCTGGGCGAGGAGAAGGCCGAGGCCAACTTCCGCGAGGTCGCCAAGCGCCTGCTTCTGGGCTACTTCAACTGCGGCCTGTTCGAGGATCCCTACGTTGACCCCGCCGAGGCCAAGGCCGACTTGGACAAGGGCGACGAGGACGCCAAGACCGCTGCCTTCGAGGCCCAGGTCAAGGGTATCGTCATGCTCAAGAACCACGGCAACGTGATCAAGAGCGCCTCTGGCTCTTCCAAGCCCAAGGTCTACCTGCCCATGCGCTACACCGCCGAGGCCGAGACCTGCTCTGGCATGGGTCACGTTTCCTGGTCCACCACCTCCGCCAGCTGCGAGCTGCCCGTCTCCTCTGCCGTGGCTGAGAAGTACTTCGACGTCGTGACCGACACCTTGGCCGAGACCCTCACCGGTCCCGCCGACGCCAAGACCGGCGCCGCCACGCCCGCCGAGGCCGACCTCACCCGCGCCACCGCCGCCCAGATCGCCGACGTCGACTACGTGGTCGTCGTTGCCAAGGCCCCGAGCAACGCCAGCTCCCGCCGCGGCCAGGACAAGGACGGCAACTACATCCCGCTGTCCATCCAGTACCGCCCCTACACCGCCGACTCCGACTCCGTGCGCAAGGTCTCCCTTGCCGGCGACCCCGCCGACGGCTCCTTCTGGGCCGAGCACAACGGCGCCAAGGGTGTCGAGGTCGAGAACCGCAGCTACTACGGCCGCTCGGCTATGATCACCAACGAGGGCCAGCTTGACCAGATCCTCTCCGCCGCTGCCCTGGCCAAGGAGGCCGGCAAGCCCTGCATCGTGGTCCTGGACATCCAGAACCCCATCTGTGTTCACGAGTTTGAGGGTCAGGTC
>CAVDXJ010000185.1:0-4287 GCA_963612765.1 Oscillospiraceae bacterium | reverse complement strand
CCAGAGTCGTGGTAGGCCACGCGGATCGAGCGGTCCTTGCAAGAGTGAAGCAGCAGCTGCTGGCGGCGGCGCACCTCATCGGGCTCAAGCTGCGGAGCCCACTGGAAGGGCGTGTAGCTCTTGGGCACAAAGACCGCCACCGAGATAGAGACGGTGACGCCCGACTTCACTCCCCTGCCCACGACCTCGCGGCCGATGTCCAGCACGCGCTGGGCGGCGTTGGCTATGCCCACGATGTCGTCGTCGGTCTCGGTGGGAAGGCCCATCATGAAGTAGAGCTTGCAGCGGCGCCAGCCCATCTTAAAGGCGTTTCTCGTCGCGTTTTCCAGGTCGTCCTCGGTGACGCCCTTGTTGATGACGTCGCGCAGGCGCTGGCTTCCCGCCTCGGGCGCGAAGGTCAGGCCGCCTCGCTTGCCGGTGCCCACGGCCGCGGCCATCTCGACGCCAAAGGAGTCGAGGCGCTGAGAAGGGATCGAGACGCGGATACCCTTGTTGGACAGGCGCTCGTGCAGGGAGTTAAGGATATAGGCGCACTGCGAGTGGTCGGTGGTGGAAAGTGAGGTAAGCGAAAGCTCGTCATGGCCGCTCTCCATAAGGCCACGCTCACCGGCCTCGATGATCTGCTCGGCAGGGCGCTCACGCACCGGGCGATACGTCATGCCCGCCTGGCAAAATCGGCAGCCACGGGCGCAGCCGCGCAGGATCTCCAGCGACATGCGGTCCTGGACGATACCCATGTACGGCACAATCTTCTGCGCGATGGGAGGTGTGGCAGCAAGGTCGGGGATGCAGGCCTTGGTGACAATGGGCTTTGCGGGGGTTCCAGGCAAAGGGCGCGCGTAGCCCCAGCGGGTCGAGGTCTCGTCGACCACGACCTCGTAGAGAGAAGGCACGTAGACGCCGTCAAGTGCGGCCAGGGCAAGAAGGATGTCCTTGCGAGATGAGCCCGCCGCGCGCAGGTCGCGGATCGTCTCGCAGACCTGGACCATGAGCTTCTCGCCGTCGCCCAGCATGACGGCGTCGAAGACCGGTGAGAGGGGCTCGCAGTTCCAGACGGAAGGGCCGCCAGCCAGGATAAAGGGGTCGTCCTCGTCGCGCTCGCTCGACTTGACGGCAATGCGGGCCAGGTCAAGGGCCTCAAGCACGTTGGTGCCAATAAGCTCATGGGCCAAGGTGAAGCCCACGGCGTCAAACGAGGCGAGAGGGGCCGCGCCCTCCAAGGACAGCATTGGCACGCCGCCCTCGCGCATGAAGGCGCACATGTCCTTCCAGGGAAGGTAGGCGCGCTCGCAGCTCATGCCCTCCTGGGCATTGATCGTGTTGTAGAGGATAGAGACGGCCATGTTGGGCTGGCCGATCTCGTAGGTATCCGCATAAACCATGCACAGGTGAAAGGGGCCGTCCTGCTCTTCGCAGGCGCCCCACTCGTGGTCAAGGTAGCGAGACGGGTGCTCGACGCGGTCAAGGTAGGGCTCGATGAGGTAAAAGAGGTTTTCTCGGGGCTGGCGCACGCGCGCAGGCTCCTTTCGGGTCTTGGGGGCAATCCGGGAGACTTAAAGGGTAAGGTACTCAAAGGCCTCGGGCTTCTCGGCCTGGGATTCGGGCTTCGCCACCTTGACGGGAAGCTGGGCCACGGCATCGGCGGCAACGGGCGCCGTCGGCTTCTTGGGCTTGCGCCTCTCGCGTTTGTCGCGCGTGATCCAGGTTTCGACGGCCTTCGCCGTGGTCACGGTGCCCGCGTAGCCGATGCCCGCCTTGAGCACCCAGCCAAAGCCGGGGACCAGCCCCGCGAAGGTGCGGGCAAGCGTTCGGTAACCAAGTCCCGCCGCCACGACGCCGGCGATCTCCAACGCGCGCTCGGGCGTGAGGCACGCTCCGTAGGCGCTCGCGATGTCGAAGGCCATCTTGGCCTGGTTGGCGGTCATCAGCGGGAAGTCCGAGCCAGGCACCAAAGCGACGGCGCCGATCGCCGCGTTCTCCAGCGCGCACCTGGTCACAAGGGCCTCGACCTCGGCCTTTCGGCAAAACGGGAAAGCCGCGGCGACCGCCACGCCCTTCTCGCCGGCAGAGACCATCCAGCAGGCGAGCTTAGGGAGAAGGGCCTCGGGCGACGAGGCGGCGACGCAGCCCACGAGCTCCTGCTGCTCCTCGGGAAGGCCGAGGGACGGGATATCGACGGCCGATTCAACGACAAGGGCGCAGTTGGTGCCGATCCTGGCGTAGCCGCGGGCGAGCTTCGCGCAGGCCTCGCAGTCGGGCGCGGCAAGAAGAAGGACCAGGTCGCAGTCGGAGGCGTCGCCCGGGTTAAGGGAAAGGCCCCGCACCTCGACCGTGGCCTGCGGCCTTTGGGGCACAAGGGCGGCCTTCACGGCCAGAGCGACATTACGCGGGCACGCGGGATCGACGTGCACGCGGACAAGCAGCGGCTCGTCGGCGCTGCGAAAGCTGTCGCGCCCCGAGGCCACCACGTCGACAACCCGGCCGACGGAGAAGCCCGTGTTCTTCTTAGCACCACCCTTATATCGAGCCATGCGAGTAAATCCTTCCTAAAAGGGACGAGCCTACGCGGCCCGCTGCCTGTGTCTCCATACGGATTGAACCATACCCACCGCGGCCAGCTGCGAAACCATCGACGAAGAGCCGTAGCTGATGAAAGGCAGCGGGATACCGGTAATCGGCATGATGCCGATGCACATGCCGATGTTCTCGAGCACCTGGAAAAGCCACATCGCGGCGCATCCCACAAGCACGAGCTTGCCAAAAGGCGACTCGAG
Source organism: Oscillospiraceae bacterium (assembly GCA_963612765.1). Taxonomy (GTDB): domain Bacteria; phylum Actinomycetota; class Coriobacteriia; order Coriobacteriales; family Atopobiaceae; genus Paratractidigestivibacter. The sequence goes on along the minus strand of CAVDXJ010000185.1, from coordinate 1,513 downwards.
CTTCATGGCCAAAAGCAGCGTCGAGAAGATCATCCACGCAAAGACGGCGAGAAGCACCATGGCGCCCAGAAAACCAAATTCCTCGCTAAAGAGCGCAAAGACGAAGTCGGTGTGGGCCTCGGGCAAAAAACCGGTGCCGGCCTGCGTCGCATTGCCGATCCCCTTGCCCAAAAAACCGCCCGAACCCACGGCGATCTTGGCTTGTTGGAGATTGTATCCATCGCCTGTTGGGTCAACCGACGAGTCGACAAAGACAATAAGGCGCTTAAGCTGGTATTCCTTCAAGATGTGCGGCAAACCGTCGGTCAGCGACGTTATGACGACGAGCGAGACCACGCCCACTATGAGGGCGATCGTGGGCAGGACCCACTTCATGGGCGCGCCGCTGCAAATGATGACCGTCGCGCCCAGGAACAAGATGACGAGCGAGGTGCCCAGGTCGGTCACGACGAGAAGCCCCAGGGGCAAAAGCAGGGTGCCGCACAGCTTGCAGTAATCGCCAAAGGTCTCGATCTTGCCGTTGTACTGTGCGCAAGCAGAGGCCATGAGCAGGATCGTCACGATCTTCGAGGGTTCGGAAGGCTGGAAACGAAACTTGATAAAGGGGATCTGCACCCAGCCGGTCATGCCCTTTGCCGAAACGCCCAGACCCGGTACGTGCGGCAACACCATCAAGATGCAGTCGAAGATGAGCAGGGCCGTCGTGAGGTTGGCGAAGTTACGGTAATCGTAGCGCCACACGATCGCCGCGCCCACAAGGCCCAACGCGACGCCAAAGAGATGGCTCAAGAAGTTGGCCTCGTCGATGGTAAGGGAAGCCGACCAAATCGTGACGGTCCCCATGATGATAAGAAGGGCGGCCGGGATAAGCTGGGAGAAATAGAGCTTTGACGAGAAGCCCGTCCCCTTTTTCTTCACACTCGAGTGGGCCCCGCCCCCACGGCCGGCCCCGTGGTTGCCGAGCGACGAGAAGAACCCCTGCGAGGTCCCGACGCCCGTCATTTCCTGTGCCATGGGCTTCTCGCCCCCTTTCTGGTCTTCTCGCCTAGTCTCTTGATGAAGCGGTGCCGATGGTCTGCTCGACGTCGTCGGGCTGGCCGTAGATCGCGCCCAAGATGTCGCGAACCACGAACATGCCCGAGGTGGCGCCCGCCGAGACGCCGTCGATGTTGGCGCCCACGACGTACTTGGGGTTGTCGGCCGGAGCATAGCCCACGAACCAGCCCAAAGGGTCGCCCTTGGAGGTCTGCTCGGCGGTGCCCGTCTTGCCGTTGACGGTGACGTCGAGGTTGGTCCAGTGGACCGCCTGGCTCGCCGACTCCTCATAGACCACGCCGTACAGGCCGCTCTTCACGATGTCGCGATAGGCCTGCTTCTCCTCGATAGTGCGCACCTCAGAGACGCCGTAGTCGATGACGGAGCCGGAACCCAGGCGGCTCTTGACGCTCTTCATGACGTGCGGCTTGTAAACGGGGCCCTGGTTGGCGATGCTGCAATAGGCCTGGACCATCTG
>CAVDXJ010000184.1:0-4288 GCA_963612765.1 Oscillospiraceae bacterium | reverse complement strand
ACTACTGCCTGCACACGCTGTGGGAGGGCAAGGGCGCGAAGTGCGCCGTCAACGCCGAGCTGGGCCACGAGTTCGAGGGTGGCGTGGCGCCGGCTTGCGAGAAGAAGCGCGTGGTCGTTGTGGGCGCGGGCCCTGGCGGCATCGAGGCGGCGCTGACCGCTTCGCGCCGCGGGCACGAGGTCGTCTTGCTGGAGCGCGGGCGTGAGGTGGGCGGCAAGCTGGGCATCGTTGCCGCGCCGGCCTACAAGAAGCAGTACCTGGCTTACCGCGACTACCTGCGCTTTGAACTGGAGTGCTCGCGCGTGAAGGTGCGTGTGGGCGTCGAGGGGACGCTTGACTCGGTGGCGGCGCTGGAGCCCGATGCGGCGATCGTCGCCGTTGGCGCCCAGCCGATCGTGCCACCGGTGCCGGGACTGCAGGAGGCCCTTGACCGCGGCTTTGCCCATCTCGCCGATGCCGTTTTGGACGGAAGCGAGAAGGTCGCGGGTACCGTCGCCGTTATCGGCGGCGGCCTGGTGGGCTGCGAGACCGTGAGCGTGCTTGCCGCGGCCGGATGTGCCTGCCACCTGGTCGAGATGCGGCCCGAGGTTCTTCTCGACGCGAGCTATGTGACGCGCGGCGAGCAGCTGGCGACGTTGGCGGCCACCGGAGCCGAGGTGCACGCGGGTTGCCGCCTGGCCGGCGTGGGCGAGGGCTGCATCGACGTCGAGGTTGCGGGCGAGGGCGGCGCTTGGGAGCCGGCGCGTATCGCGTGCGACGCCGTTGTGCTGGCCGTGGGCTACCGCTCGACGAGCAACCTGGCCGATGAGCTGCGCGCCGTTGTGCCCGAGGTCTACCAGATCGGCGACGCGGTGCGTGCCCGTAAGATCGCCGCGGCCGTCGAGGAGGGCCACGTCATCGCGGCCTCGCTGTAGGGAGCGGTCCGGTTTGACCGCAAGCAATCACAGGTAAGAAGAGACCCGCGTCGCGCGGCCTGCGCGTCGGGGCCTAAGGACAAGGAGGAAAGCATGGACCACAAGAAGGTAGCCGCCCAGATCCTGGAGAAGGTGGGCGGCGCGGCCAACATCAAGGCATCGACGCACTGCGCCACGCGCCTGCGCCTGACGTTGGCAGACGAGTCGTTGGCCAACGACGCCGAGGTCAAGGCCATCGACGGCGTTATCAACGTCGCGCATGGCGTCGGTCAGTACCAGTGCATCATCGGTGCCGAGGTGCCGGGCGTCTACGCGGCGCTGCAAGAGCTTCTGCCTGCGGACGCGGCCCCGACGAGCACGGGCGCAGGTGGCGCTGGCGGCGAGAAGGGCGCGGACGGTGCTGCGGCCGCCCCGGCCAAGAAGCGCGCACTCGACGTCGTCTTCGATTTCGTGAGCTCGGTCTTCACTCCTATCTTGCCTGCCATCATTGGAGCCGGCCTCATCAAGTCGATCCTGGCCATCGCCGTTCTTCTCGGCGTCTCGGCCGAGGACCCCACCTACGTCTTCGTGAACCTCATCGGAGACGCTCCGCTGTACTTCCTGCCCGTCCTTCTCGCCTACACGGCGTCGAAGAAGGTGGGCTGTAACAGCTTCCTGGCCATCGCTATCGCTGGCGCGATGCTGCACCCCACCTACACGGCCATGATCACCGATGCGTTTGCCATTAACTTCTCGTCGATGTTTGGCCTGCCGGTGACGCTTGCCACGTACAGCTCGTCGGTCATCCCGGCGCTGCTCATGGTGGGTGCGCTGTATTGGGTCGAGAAGGCCTGCGACCGCGTGATTCCCAAGCTCGCGCGATTCTTCTTCAAGCCCGTGGTGTGCATGGTGCTTGTCGGCGCGCTGACCTTCATCGTGTTGGGTCCGATCGGCTTTATTGTGGGCAACCTGGTGTCTGCGGGCCTCGATACCCTGTCGACCTACGTGCCGTGGCTTGTCCCCACGGTGGTCGGCGCCATCTTCCCGCTGATGGTCACCACCGGCATGCACTACGGCATCGTGCCGTTCATGATGCAGTCGATCGCGGCGCAGGGTTTCGAGCAGATTTGCTGCCCGGGCAACCTGCCGTCCAACATCGCCCAGGGCGCGGCGGCTTTGGCCGTGGGCCTCAAGAGCAAGAAGGTCGAGCTTAAAGAGACGGCCATCACCGCAGGTATCACGGCGATTCTCGGTACCACCGAGCCGGCGCTGTTCGGCGTGACCTTGAACTTCAAGAAGGTCCTGTATTGCGTCATGGCCGGCGGCGCGTGCGGCGGCTTCTACTCGGGTATCACGGGCGTTAAGTGCTATGCGTTCATCTCGCCGGGCCTTCTGTCGATGCCTGCGTTCATTGGGCCCGACGGCATGGGCAACTTCGCGAACGCCTGCGTCGCGGCGGTCATCGGCTTTGTGGTGACGTTTGCGCTGGTGTGGGTCTGGGGCTACCGCGACGAGGATGCGGGCGGCGCGGCTGCAGGCGGTGCGGACGACGGCGAGAAGGCCTAGTCGTGCGTCACAAGTGCAAGGTCACGGTGTTGGAGACCACCGTGCGCGAGGATCTGCAGAGGCGCTACCTGGCCGATCCCGCGAGCGGCCCGTGTCCGTTCTTCTCGCCGGGGCAGGAGATCTGGTTTGAGCGCACGCCCGAAAGGGACGACTTCTACCACCTGGCCGAGGGTCGGTTTTGCGGCGAGGCCTGGGATGCTGTGAGCAGGTATGTGTACGCGGCGCTGCAGGGAGGGTCCATTATGCACGGTTGGACGCGAGACGAGCGCATGATGATCGCGTGCTGCAACGACGGGACAAGGCCGGTCGTGTTCAAGATCGAGCGCATCGACGTACCCGAGTGCGAGGCCGACCGCCGCTGGCTGGAGGAGCAGGACTTCTCCAACGGTCCCGAGGACGCGTACACCGGGTAGCGCGGGGCTGCGACGTTGCGGGGCCCTGCGGACAAAACGCGAGCTTGTCGGTGCCGTAAACCGCGATTCCGTACAAATCAGGGGCTTGTCGGCGCCGACAAGCCCCTTTTTCTGCCCGCATCCCGCCGACAACCTTCATTTTTGTCCGGGCTGGCCCCGGTGGCGCTTCGAGCTCTTTTCTGTCCCGTCCGCGGCACCTAGCGGGCTTTTCTGTGCAGACAACCCCTCAAACTGCCGCATCCCCCACAGACAACCCCTCAAACTGCCACCAGCAGAACCGCCGTACTAGCTCCAGGAAAGTACCGCGTTGTTGAGCCAGAAGAACGCGAGAAGTACCACGATGACTGCCGCGGCAATTGCGATTGCTTTCTTCGGAATGTTCACGCCCGCTCCTTAATTGGTGGCATCGAGCCAGTTGAACTGAATGGTGTAGGACTCGCCGAGCGCCGAGTTGAACATGCCGCGGATGTTGTCCTCGGTGTTCTGTTTGGCCTCCTCGTATATACCGCCCGCGGCGATTTCCTGCTCGCTTTGCTCGATACACTTACGCTGGAAGGCATCGACGTCCTGGACATGAATGGGGTTGAAGACGTTGTTGTTCTCTTCAAGCACGCCGGACTTCTCCATATCAGGAGTGTTCGAGATGATGTAAGGCTGCTCGAGCGAAACAGTAACGGTCCTGCCGTCTTCCGAGGTGTCGTAGGTCGCCTTTGACAAATCGACGCCCACCTTGATGGTTCCGCAGTAGCGGTACCAAAAGCTGTTCTCGGTAAAGGGGATGTGGATGATATCGAACAGGGTGTTGTCGTCTACGGCCTTGTCAACGATCGAGTAACCCTGCGTGGCACTCACCATCTCGTTGGACGAGACGATACGCGAGAAGACGATCGACGGGCTTAAGGTGTTTGCCTGGCGATAGCGTTGCTCACCAGCGCGAAAAAGGCTTGTGATGCCAAGAATGCCCACTGCCAGCCCCACGATGATTCCGTAGACCAGAATCTTCGGCTTGGTGAGAAAGAAGCCGAGCTTCTTGTTCATGAGGGCCTTTGTCTTGTTTGAATCCATGATGCTCCTTGCCTTGTTGTGCTTCTTACCTTTTAAGCGACGGCGGTGACCCCGCCGATTGCCTGCATGATGAAGTCGCTGCCGGTGTCGAATGCGATGTCCTTTGCCGCTTCTCCAACGTCGCCGTTGTCGAACATCGCAACGGCGCTGCTGGCGGCGAGAAGGGCAATCTGGCCTTGGTTTGCGGTAATCGCGCTGGCCGTGGGGCCGGTGCATGCGACGAGGGCGGTTACCGGTGCGCCGCTGGTGGCGCACATAAGGGTGACGCTGATGAGAATTACGCCGGTGCCGAGAATGGCCACCTGCTGGACCTGCTCGAAGGTGTTGTCAAAGTCGTTGACCGCATGGCAC
>CAVDXJ010000183.1:0-4320 GCA_963612765.1 Oscillospiraceae bacterium | reverse complement strand
GGCAGAGCCTTCGCGCGAGGAAATCGACGGCGCCGTTGCCGCCGCCGAATCGACTGACCGGACCGCCGCGGAGCTTCAGGCTGCGCGCAGCGACCTTGAGTCCGCGGAGGAAAAACGGGCAGCTATCTTGGGCGGGTTGCCATCGCTGCCGGCTAAGGAGGAGCTGGACAAGCGCCGTAAACAGGCCGACGAACTCGTCACGAAGCTTGCGGCCGTGAAGCGTGAGCCCGCGCCGGCCGACGAGGGCTTCCTGACCGTTCGCAAAGCCGTTGAGGAGGATCCTTCGCTGGTCGCCCGCGCGAACGAGGTCGTCACAAGCTATGAGACTGCGGCTACGGCCCTTGGACGTGCGTCGGAGGCGCAGGCAGAGCTTGTCGGCGTCCGCGCGGCCTGGGCCGAGAGGAGGCTGCGGATAGCGAAGCTCGCCGATGAGGCCAGGGCGGCAAGCGCTGCCGTGGATGACGGGACCGATCCTTCGGCTCTCCGCCAGGACGCCGCAGACCTCCGAAGGCTCTCGGCCAAGCTCGGGGTCGAGGCGGAGCAAGCCGAGGCAGCGGAGGCCGAGCTTGCTCGTTGTCGTGACGAATTCGAGGGGGACCCCGACTTCGATTGGGATGCCTTTGCGGGTGAGTTGGAGAAGGCCGTCCTCGAGGCCAGGACGTCCGAGAAGCTTCTCGACGAGGCAAAGAGGCAGCTTGAGTCCGCCGAGTCGGAAGCGGCTGAGCTTTTGACTGCATGGCAAAAGGCGGCCAAGGCGGCCGAGGGGAGGCCCGCGGAGCCGCAGGCCGCGAAGCCGTCTCGTGTGCCCGCCTTCGCCTGCATTGCCCTCGGCGTCGCGCTGGCGGTAGTCGGGCTTGCTATGGGGACCGTGCTCGCGCTTGTTGCCGCAGGAGCCGTGGTTCTTGTTGCCGGGGTTGCGCTGCTGGTTCGGTCTGGCAAGAACGAGGCCCCTGCCGTCCCCACGGCCGACGACGGTTCCGAGCGGGCCGTTAAGTCGGCAAAGCAGCAAAGCGATGCGGCTCAGGAGCGCGCCACGGCGGCGAGGGCCGTGTGTGCCGAGGCCGAGTCGGGCCTTGCCGCTGCCGAAGGGGAGCTCCGACAAAAGGCAGCTTCCGTGTTTCCCGAGGTAACGCTGGAAGGCGACCTTCTTGATGAGTGCGATGCTCTGGCCCGCGCGGCACGCGCTCGCGGCTCGGCGGCAAAGAACGTCGCGAACCTGGAGGCGAGCGTGGGCACGGCGCGAGCGCGAGTTGACGAGACCCGCGGGCAAATCGCAACCATTACGGGTCGCTACGAGGGGCTTTCTTTGGATGCCGAGCAGGCGGCGGTTACTTTAGACGAGAAGGCCGTCGCAGTGGCCGCGGGCAGAAGCAGAGCCGCCGAAAGCCAGAAATCGCTGGCCGATGAGGTTCGCCTCGAGGCGGGCGACGGTGTCGATCCCTGGGAGTTCGCTCGTGGAATCGACTCGTTTACGCCGGCTCGCGAGAAGGAGCTTCTCGGCGTTATCGAGGAGTCGGCGCGGGAAGTCGCGCGGTATCGCGGCGAGCTTAACCGATCGCTGGCCATCTTTGGACTTGAGAGCGTCCAGGATTCCGAGTTAGCTCTCGGCCGCGAGAGGCTCTCGTCCGCCCTCGACGAGTTCTCGCGTAAAACCTCGCTGGCAAACGAAGCGTCGAAGGCTCAGGCCACGCAGATGCGCGAGATCTACTCACTTCGCAAAGAGCTCGAGTCCTGGTCGGGCGCCTACGGCGTGAGCGATACGTCCCAACTGACCGAGCAGTGGTTCAACGATATGGCGGCCGCAGTCTCGAACAACGAGAAGGCGGCGTGGGAGTGTTCCGCCGCGTCCGGCAGGGTGAAGAAGGCCGGGGCAAATCTGTCGAATTGCATGCAAGCTGCAGGGACGTTTATCGTGCGCTGCGGCATGAAGGCTCCGGATGCCCCCGATAAGGTCGCGGAGCTTGTGCGTTCCCTCGCGAATGCTTGCTCAGAGACGCTGGCGCGCGGTAAGGAATTCCGTGCCGCCGCTGCGCGCCTGGACGAGTGGTCGGCGCAGAACGGCGCACTTCTTGGCGATGAACGGCAAGAAGCAGCTGCGGAAGCGGAATCCGCGACGCTGGGAGCCGTGAGGGCGCGACGCGACGAACTGATGAGGCGTCGCGCGCAGGCCGAGGAACAGAGATCCGCGGTCCTCGCGGGCCTCGAGGGATATCTGGCCTCCAAGCAGCAAACGGAGCTGCTGTCCAAGGAACGTCAGAAGGCTACGGCCTCGCTCTTTACGGTGCAGACGACGGCTCGCTACCTTGACGAGGCGCGTAAGGGGCTCGACGGCCGCTATCTCGGCGATCTTGGCTGCAGGTTCGAGGACTACGCGGGAGCCTGGCTCGTAGACGAACAGGTCGACGCCGAGGTCACCAACGACTTCGGAATCTCGCTCTACGACGGCAAAGCCTCGCACGATGTGGCGGGCTACTCGAGCGGGTACCGCGACCTTCTCGATATGTGCCTGCGTATGGCGCTTGTCGACACGATCTACCAGGCCGAGGCCCCGATGCTCATCATGGACGACCCATTCTCGACCCTTGACGAACAGAAGCTGCGGCGTGCGTTCCGGCTTCTGGACACCCTTGCGAAGAAGTTCCAGATTGTCTACTTCACCTGCCATCCCTCGCGCGTGGAGGGGGCGCGGCTGGCGGTCGAGGCGGACGACGAGACCGTCCCGTTCGTGCTGCCCGAGCAGCGCGAACGCCGAGAGTTGCCGCGCGCAAGGGCAAAGCGGGAGGCCGAGGAACGCGCGAAGGCGCAGGCCGAGCTCGTGGCGTCCTTCAAGGTCGTGCCCGTAACGCAAGGGAGGGCCTCTATTCGTCCCGACGCGGCGAGCCGAACGGTGGCGAGCAATCTTTTCCAGGTTGGATTCGAGCCGGATATCGACTCGGGCGCGAGGGACAACGCCTTCGAGGTCTTCTTTATCGACGAGAAGGGCAGGGCTCTCTGCGATCGCCAGACCGTTCAGGTGCTGGACGGCCAGGTCGTGCCCGATAGGGTGCGCTTCGACTTGACATCCAGGGACGACAGCGGCTCGACCTTCGAGCTCATCGTCCACGAGGACGGCCGGGCTCCCGAGGAGCTTGCGGCGAGAATCCCGTTTACCGCCCGAATCGCCTTCGCGAACGATTTGTTCGACCTGTAGGCCTGCATGCGCTATTGAGGTCAACTGAGGTATCTGGATGCTTGTGTCATTAGGGAGAACTAGCCATGAATTCTAAGCCCAAAATGCCCGAACTTACCGACGAGCGGCGCCGGAAGCTCGTGAAGTACTACAAAGATTATGTCAAGAAGGCGATCGCGCAGCTGGATGAGTGGTATCCGGATGGGAAACTCGATCCGGTGCCGGTAAAGCATGCGCACGATTCGTTCGTTGACGGTTTGACTAAAGTGGCTATAGAGATTGGCTATGAGCGCTGGCCTTGGCTCGCGGCAGCATACGGGTTCTATGTCGTTGGCGTTAAGGCTCCTAAGAAGATCGACATCGAGGCCAACGCCGACTCCATCGCGGCGAGGGCCTGGGACAGGTTCGTCGAGTACGCGGTTCCTTCTATTGATGGGTTTTACCCCGACGGCGTTATTGTCGACTTTAGAAAGGACCACCAAAACTCTTGCAGGAAAATAACCTTCTACGCGAAGAAGCTCGGCTACCCGACCTGGGGCGACCTGCTTGTTGCGGCCGGTTATGACGTACGCGATTCCTTCCGGTCGCGTGAGGCGGTTGACATTGACGAGATCAATCGGGAGCTCGACGAGCTAGCCGCGCGCTACAAGGACAATCCTGCCCCTACGGTTCAACAGGTGATCGAAGAGGCCGATAGTCGTCAGCTGCGGGCCCTTGACGGCCGGGGCGTTTGCAATAGGCTGTTTGGCATGGCCATAGCCGAGCTGTTCGAGCAAAGAGGCATCATAAAGGCAAAGCGCCTCTTGTTCTCCGACGAGGAGCAACTGCAGGCCCTCGACGCGCTTAAGACCCGCTATGCCGACAAGGAGGAGAAGCCTGCGACGCTGGCCGAGCTTCGTGACGCTAACGATGACCTCGCCGCCGTCATCGATTACATGGGTTCGGGCGGCTCGTGCACGAGCAGAGTCTTTGGCGTTTCGTTTGTCAAGTATCTCAAGAGCATCGGCGTTATCGCTAGCAAGAGGTCTCAGTCTTCCGGCATCGACGCCGAGGCCTGTGAGGCCATCGTCAACCGTCTCAAGGAAAAGTACGCCCACGCCATACGGCCGCGCACTGCCACGGCCCTCAAGGAAGAGAACGAGGAGTACGCC
>CAVDXJ010000182.1:0-4335 GCA_963612765.1 Oscillospiraceae bacterium | reverse complement strand
CAACAACGTGACCAACGAGAAGGGCGAGCACGACCTCTTCATCTACAACTGGGGCCTGCGCTGGGACCTCTACCAGCAGCTCGGCCATCCCGCTGTGAAGTCCCTGGACGACCTCGAGGCCGTCTTCAAGGACATGCAGGCCGCCTGCCCCACCGGCGACGACGGCAAGCCGACCTACGCGATGTCCATCTGGCCCGACTGGGACTCCGAGATGGTCATGTACGTCAAGGGCCTGGCCAGCGCCTACTACGGCTACGACGAGCTTGGCATTGGCCTGTACGACTCCTCGAACGGCAAGTTCATGGACGCCTTGTCTGACGACGGCCCCTACATGGCTGCCCTGAAGTTCGTCAACAAGCTCTACCGCGACGGCCTGATCGACCCCGACTCCATGACCCAGACCTACGACGAGATGATCACCAAGGTTCGTAACGGCAACGTGCTCTTCTCCATCTTCGACTTCGCCGGCGCGACCGCCTACAACAACGACGAGCACATCGCAGAAGGCAAGATCATGCTGCCGCTGGTGCCTAAGGACGCCTCTGTCATCGTCCAGGGCCTCGCCACCTCTGGCCAGGGCCGTATCTGGTCCATCGGCGAGCTGTGCGACGCCCCCGAGCGCGTGATGCAGCTCATCAACTGGCTCTACACCCCCGAGGGCGCCCTCACCAACCTCTACGGCCTGAAGGGCCTCATGTGGGACTACGACTCTGACGGCAACACCGTCTTCACCGACCTGGGCAAGAAGTGCTTCGAGGACCCGACGACCGACCTCACCGGCACCGAGTGGACCTCGCCCAAGACCGGTACCAAGTACACGCTCTCCGGCTCCTACAGCGACGGCTCCCTGCAGATCAACAACACCACCTGGGCCAACGGTGCCAAGAACCCCGAGGCCGCAGACGACTGCTTCTACCAGGGCACCTGGAAGTCCAACATCGTCGACGCCCAGAACGACGCCGAGAAGGACTGGCGCGAGGTCACCGGTGCCCAGAGCCAGTGGGAGTACCTCAACTCCGTCAACTACACGGTCATCCCGGCCGCCAACTTCGCTCTGTCCACCCGCAGCTCCGAGCTCGAGCTCACCTGGCAGCAGGTTATCAAGACCATCAAGGAAGGCTCCTGGAAGGCCATCTACGCCAAGGACGACGCCGAGTTCGCCAGCCTGGTCAAGGACATGCAGAACACCTGCGACGGCTACGGCTACGCCGACTGCGTCGCTTGGTGCGAGTCCGAGGCTTCTCGCCGCTTTAGCCTGCAGGAGAGCTAATTACTAGGTCTGCGCGATGGCGCAGGTAAAGACCACGAGAGGAAAAGACGCGGATGAAGATCACCATCGACTCACCGTTTGTGCAGGCGGGGATCAAGGCCACGAACCTGCTCATCATCAACTTCTGGCTGGTGGTGGGGTGCATCCCCGTTGTCACGGCCGGTGCCTCGGTGACCGCTGCCTTCACCGTCCTTCTCAAGATGGCAGAAGATCGAGAGGACGTTGGCATCACCCGGGCGTTCTGGAGCGCCTGGGTGGCCAACCTCAAGCACGGCGTCGTGCTCACGCTGGCAATCCTCGCCTGCGCCTGGAGCACCTGGATGAGCTGGCAGCTCTTTGAGAAGCTGCCCGACAACCCGGTTGGGTTTCTCATCTTGGCCTTTGCGGTGGGGCTTCTCGCCTTTGCCCACTTCGTCTACGTCTTTCCCCTTGAGGCTCGCTACGAGAACGGCTTGCTTCAGCAGATGCGCAATTCTCGCCTCATCTGCGTGCGTTTCTTTGGAAAGACCCTGCTTTTGATGGGTGTGCTGGGTCTTCAGGTTCTCATCTTTGGCTTCACGGCCCCGGTGCTCACCTACGCCGGCCTCTTCTTTGCGCCTGCGCTGGCCGTCTACACGGCCTCGCAGATCGCGATGCCCATCTTCCGTTCGCTTGAGGGCAACCCTAAGGCGGACGACGGAATCACCGTATCGAGCGAACGAGACTGGTAAGGATTTTCTCGCATGATCAAGATCGCTATCGACTACTACCCCGAGCACTGGGACCGCTCCCTGTGGGAGGACGACGTGCGCGCCATGGCCCAACTGGGCGTCTACGCCGTGCGCGTGGGCGAGTTTGCCTGGAGCCGCATGGAGCCCTCCGAGGGCGTCTACGACTTCGAGTGGCTGGACGACGCCGTGGACCTCATTGCCAAGTACGGCATGAAGGTCATCCTGGGCACGCCCACCAACTGCGCGCCGCTGTGGCTCTACACGGCCCACCCCGAGACCGTGCAGTGCGAGCGCGACGGCCAGCGTACCCACCTGGGCATTCGCGGCCACCGTTGCCAGACCTCGCCGGTTTTTAGGGCCTATGCCGAGAAGATCGTGCGCAAGATGGCCGAGCGCTACGCCGGCAGGCCCGAGATCTTGGGCTGGCAGATCGACAACGAGGTGGAGTCCAACCACTGCACCTGCCCGTCTTGCCGTGAGCGCTTCCAGGAGTTTTGCCGCGAGAAGCACGGCACGCTTGAGCAGCTCAATCGCGACTGGGGCACCGTGGTGTGGAGCGGCGAGTACAGTGACTGGTCGCAGATCGAGTGCTTCAACACGGCCTGGGTCAACAAGGCCGATTGGTTCAATCCCGCCTACATGCTGGACTACGAGCGCTTTTGCTCGGCGACCACCGCGGAGTACTTGGCCTTCCAGACCGCGATCATCCGCGAGTACGACCCCAAGGCGCTGGTGACCACCAACGCCTGCTTTGGCCTGCATGTCCAGGACTTCTACCAGGAGTTCGCGCCGCTTGACGTGGCCTCTTACGACAACTACCCGCCGCTCGAGATTCCCGACGACGCCAACGAGGTCTACTCCAACGCATTTGCCCTGGACATGGTGCGCGGCTGGAAGAAGCAGAACTTCTGGGTCATGGAGCAGCTGGGCGGCCCCATGGGCTGCTGGATGCCCACGACCCGCGCCATGGAGCCGGGGATGCTCGAGGGCTATGCCCTGCAGGCCGTGGCCCACGGCGCCGACCTTCTCAACTTCTTTAGGTGGCGCACCGCGTCCACCGGCGCCGAGATGTATTGTTTTGGCCTTCTCGACCACGACAACAAGCCCAACCGTCGCCTGAAGGAGCTCGAGCTTTTGGGCCACCGCCTGGCCAAGATCGAGGGCCTTGAGAAGACCACCGTCGAGTCCCAGGTGGCACTGGTCTTCTCGCCGGATCAAAACTACAACTTTGCCAACCAGACGCAAAGCCGCGGTTTTGACTACTGGAAGCAAGAGCGCCTGTTCCACGACACCTTTATGGGCCTGGGCGTGAACGTCGATGTGGTGAGCGACGCGGAGCCTTTGGACCCCGGCCGCTACAAGCTTGTCATTGTGCCCGCGTATGCCGTGACCAGCGACGCGTTTGTCGAGAAGCTCGAGGCCTACGTCAAGGCCGGCGGGCACGCGGTCCTGACCGCCCGCTCGGGCGCCAAGGACGCCAACGGCAACTGCACGGTGGGGGAGTACCTGCCCGGCAAGTTTGCCAAGATGGCCGGGTGCCACGTGCTGGAAAGCGATGCCATAGGCGAGGCCGTCCAGACCCTTCGCGACTCGAACGGCAACGTCCACAACATCGGCGTGTGGTGCGACCTGTTGGAGCTTTACGGCGCCCGCGCCATCGCCGAGTACGACCAGCGCTACTACGCGGGTATGCCCGCTGCCTGCCGCAACCAGTACGGCGAGGGCACCTGCACCTACGTGGGCACCGTTGGCGACAAGAGCTTCCACCGAGCGCTTTTGGTGAGCGAGCTTCGCCTGGCCGGCATCGAGTTCATCGAGAACCTGCCCGGCGGCGTCGAGAGCTGCACACGCGAGGGCGAGGGCGGCGAGTTTAGGTTCTTCTTCAACAACACCTTGAAGAACCACACGTTCTTCTTCCAAGGCAAGAGAGTGACCCTGCAGCCTCTTGAGGTCAAGATCGTGACCTTAGAAGGTCAGTGGGTCTAGCGATAGCACGACGGTTCATCTGTAAACAAAGGCAAGGTAGGAAAGCTAGTTAAGGAGCGTGCGCCATGGCAACCGTGAGCCTTAAGCACATCGAGAAGGTCTACCCCAGCGAGAACGCCGGCAAGAAGAAAAAGAAGGCCAAGAAGGCGACCGACGTTCCCGAGAAGAAGAACAACCTCAAGGAGACCGAGGAGGGTGTCGTTGCCGTCGAGGACTTCAACCTCGAGATCGCCGACCGCGAGTTCGTCGTCTTGGTCGGGCCTTCGGGCTGCGGCAAGTCCACCACGCTGCGCATGGTCGCCGGTCTGGAGGATATCACCCGCGGCGAGCTCTACATCGACGGCAAGCTCATGAACGAGGTGGCGCCCA
>CAVDXJ010000181.1:0-4343 GCA_963612765.1 Oscillospiraceae bacterium | reverse complement strand
CAACAACGTCGTCCTTTCTCGCCGCGTTGTGCTTGAGGAGGCCCGCAAGGCTGAGCGCCAGGACATCCTGGGCAAGCTGCAGGTCGGCATGCGTCTCAAGGGCACCGTTTCCTCCATCGTCGACTTCGGCGCCTTCGTCGACCTCGGTGGTATCGACGGCCTGGTCCACATCTCCGAGCTCTCCTGGAACCACGTCAACCACCCCGCAGAGGTTGTCAAGGTCGGCCAGGAGGTCGAGGTTCAGGTTCTCGACGTCGACCTCAACCGCGAGCGCATCTCCCTTGGTCTCAAGCAGACCACCGAGGATCCTTGGCGCTCCCTCGTCAAGAAGTACCCCGTTGACGCCATCATCGAGGGCGTCGTCACCAAGCTCGTCACCTTTGGTGCTTTCGTCGACCTCGGCGACGGCGTCGAGGGCCTGGTCCACATCTCCGAGATGGCCAAGGCTCACGTCGACCAGCCTTCCCAGGTCTGCACCGTGGGCGACACCGTCCAGGTGAAGGTCATGGAGATCGACCTCGACCGTCGTCGCATCTCCCTCTCCATGAAGGCCGCTGCCGAGACCCTTGGCACCGAGGTTGAGGTCAAGCCTCTCCCCGAGTCCGAGAAGCCGGCTGAGGCTGCCGAGGAGGCCGTTGAGGCTCCCGCCGAGGAGACCGTCGAGGAGTAAATCCCTCGCGTCTTCGCGCATAAGCTAGACCAGAAGCCCGTCTCGCAAGAGGCGGGCTTTTTGGGTGGGCGCGGGGTTTTGTGCAGAAGGTTGGAAGCGGGGGAGAGGCGCGACATTTGGCGTGCGCCTTGGGTACAAGAAACTTCGTTGCACTCCGAGTGAATAGAGAGACAAGACATGGCAAACCAAGATTGGCAGCGTAAGGTCGTCGAGTGGATGCGAGGCCGCCAAGGACCCGATGACCTTGCCCTCTTTTGCACGAACCTCGCGTTTGTGATTGTGGTCGTCAACCTCTTCGCGCGGGTGAGCTGGCTGGGTTGGGTCGCGCTGGCGCTCATCGCCTACGCGATGTTTCGCATTCAGTCCAAGAACCTCTCGGCGCGCGCGGCAGAAAACGAGAAGTTCCTGATTGCGCTGGGGCCTGCCCGCCGTTGGGTCCAGAACCCCAAGGCCGCCATCGAGGAGACCAAGAAGTACAAGCACGTAAAGTGCTCTGACTGCGGCCAGAAGGTGCGCGTGCCCCGAGGCAAGGGCAAGCTGCGCGTAACCTGCCCCAAGTGCAAGAAGAAGTTCGAGGTCAAGTCCTAGACAACGCGCCCCATAGAAACGCGTCTTCCCCCAACTGGAAAGCCGACGTCGCCCTTCCTGGGCAAACGTCGGCAGGCAATCCGGTTGGGGGAAGTTTTTGTCTAGCAGTACGGCTGGCCGTTGTAGTTGACGCCCGCGACCAGGCAAGAAAAGCGCTCGGCGTCGCCGCGGACAAAGGCCTCGGCAAAAGCCGGGTAGGCAACGAGCGCCTGGTCAAAGAGGTCGGCGAAGCTTGCGTGGCTTGTCTTGCCGGTCCAGGGGTTTTGCCACTCGCGGCAACCCAGGTTAGCGGCCGGGCACTCGCAGGTGCGAACCACGCGGTGGGCCATCGACTCGGCCAGGGAGTGGGGGCGCGCCAAGCGCTCCAACACGCCGCCCAGGCGTGCGCCCGCAGACCCCGCAGGGTCGAGCAGGCGATACTCCAGCTCGTAGTCGCGCGTACAGCCCGCGTATTCCTCAGCGTTGATCCACACGTCAAAGACCGAGTTGGCCACCTGGCTAAAAAGCGCGCCGCCAACGCGGTCGACGCGCTCGGTGCGCATGAGGTTGGTGTGCGCCGGGCGCTCGAGCACCGTCGCGCGGCGCTTTTCCCACAACAGCCAAGAGTCGATGTCGCTCTCGATCACGGCGTGGAGCTCGGAGTTGGCCTTCGCAAGTTCGGGCGCCGCCACCTTCAGGGCCTCCTGCTGTCCAAAGACAAAGGGGTGAGCCGTGCGGTCAAGCACATAGTGGCCTAAAAGCCCCAGGACAAAGGCGCGGCCCACGCGCTCGTCGCTCATCGGCAGGCGGCCTACACCGTCGCGGAAGGCCCATAAAGACTCGCAGACGCGGCCGTCGTGCATGGCGTGCCCCAGCCTGTGGCACGCGGCAGACGTGGCCGGCAGGGTCGAGAAGCGCGCGAAGAGGGGGTCGGGGCCCTGGTTACCCAATAGGAAAGCGAGAATCTCCTCCTCGCCCTCGATCAGGTGCTCGGGCAGGCGCCCCAAGACGTCCTCGCCAAAGATGTGGTGACAGATGATTGCCGGCATGGCGCTCCTCGGGTTGCGTTACGTAACCCATCTAGATTAGCACTCGGGCTTGGTAAGTTTCGCCCGGCGTTTGCTGATATTGCCCTTACCCTCTCCTTACACCGGGCTCTCCAAAGCATGAAATTGACGTGCTGTCAACTACCGTTCGCCGCCGGTAAAGCGCAGGTCAGCAGCTCGACCAACCGTTTACCAGAGCCTGAATGTTAACGCAATGTAAATGGGGTATAACGAGGCGAAGGGAGATTCGCCGCGTGGCAAGCGCGGCGACAGTTGCTTTTCTCGGCAGGGAAAAGCCAATCGAAAGGGAAGAGATTATGTCTAACCTCACTCGTAAGGACTTCATCGGTGCCTGCGGCGTCGCGGCCGCTGGCCTGGGCCTCGTTGGTTGCGGCGGCTCCGGCTCGGGCTCCTCGAGCTCCGATGACACCGCTAAGAAGGCCGCCGAGGCCATCGGCGTCTCCGAGGACGTGGTGAAGGCCGCCCAGGAAGAGGGCACCCTCGTTGTCTACGGTTCCTGCGAGGAGGACTACCTGGCCGCCGCCTGCAACCACTTCAAGGAGCTCACCGGGATCGAGGTCCAGTACCAGCGCCTCTCCACCGGCGAGGTCCAGGCCAAGATCGAGGAGGAGAACGGCAACCCGTCCGCAGACGTCTGGTTTGGCGGCACCACCGATCCTTACAACGTTGCCGTGAGCGAGGGCCTGCTCGAGGCCTACAAGGCGACCAACGCTTCCCACATCACCAAGCCCAAGTACCAGGACGCCGATGGTTACTGGTACGGCATCTACACCGGCCTTCTGGGCATCATGTACAACAAGGACGAGCTTGAGCGCAAGGGCCTGGCCGCCCCCGAGGACTTTGCCGACCTGGTCGACGAGAAGTACAAGGGCCTCATCTGGTCTTCCAACTACAACACCGCCGGCACCGCCAAGCTGATCGTCAACACCGCCATCCAGAAGTACGGCCACGACGCCGGTATCCAGTGGCTCGTTGAGCTTGACAAGAACGTCGCCGTCTACACCAAGTCGGGCTCTGGCCCCTCCAAGAACATCGGCACCGGCGAGTGCACCATCGGCCTGGGCTTCCTGCACGACGGGATCTACCAGATCGTCGACAACGGCTACAGCAACATCGGCCTGGTGCTTCCCAGCTCCGGCACCTCCTGCGAGATCGGCGCCACCGCCATCTTCAAGGGCGCCAAGCACACCAACGCTGCCAAGCTCTGGATCGAGTACGCCCTGTCCGCCGAGTGCGTGAGCCTGGCCGCCAAGAACGGCTCCTACCAGTTCCTGGTCATCGACGGCGTCGAGCAGCCCGAGGTCGCCACTAAGTACGGCCTCAACCCCGACAACGTCATGGAGTACGACTTCGAGGACGCCAAGGAGAACACCAAGACCTACGTCGAGGAGGTCATGAACGCCCTCAACGGCGGCGACGACCGCTTTAAGACCGAGTAGGAACCCGAAGCGTTTTAGCATTTGACGCTGGCGCCGAGAAGACCACGGGCTCTTCTCGGCGTCGGTGTTTTGGAAAGGAGGAGCGCATGGCTAGAAGCCAAGGAGCGGCGCTAGACAGGAAGAAGCTGATGGGCGACCCCATCATGGTCACGACCATCGTTGTCTTGATCGCCTTCCTGACGCTGTTCATCCTGTACCCGTTGGCCATCCTGTTGGTTGATTCTTTTATCACCGACAACGGCCCCAGCCTTGAGGTCTTTTCTCGCGTGCTGGCCATGGGTTCGTTTACCACGGCGATCACCAACACGCTTACCGTGGGCTTTTTGGTAAGCATCGTCTCGGCGCTGGTGGGCCTGTTGTTTGCCTACGTCGAGGTCTACGTCAAGCTCAGGACCCGGTTCATGAGCGGGCTTTTCCAGGTGGTCTCTATGCTGCCGGTCGTCTCGCCGCCGTTTGTGCTCTCGCTTTCCATCATCATGCTGTTTGGCAAGTCGGGCATCATCACGCGCTACCTGCTGCAGCTCTACGACACCAACGTCTACGGCTTCTGGGGCATCTTTGTGGTCCAGACGCTGACGTTTTTCCCGGTGTGTTACATGA
>CAVDXJ010000180.1:0-4380 GCA_963612765.1 Oscillospiraceae bacterium | reverse complement strand
CCTTGGCGGTGACGGTGCGGGCGTTGCTCTGGTCCATGGGAGGTGCCTTTCTGTGCGGGTTTCTCAGTTAGTAATTTGGACGCGTGAGTTAGTCGTTGAGCTTCAAGGCCTTCTTGATGGGGATGAAAAGAGCCTGGACAATGATGCCGTTGATGGCGCCGGTGGCGGCCACAACGGGGGCCATGACAGCGATAAGGGCGGGGTTGCGCTGGATAAAGAACGCAACTACTGCGGCGTAGATCAGGCCCGAGATGCAGGTCACCACAAAGGTGCCGATAAGCGGCAGGACCTTGCGCGCGCCGCCCTTAGACAGGGCGCCTACCAAAAGGCCCATGACTACCGCGGCGGCGGGCTCGGCCAGAAGGTCGGGGCCCTTGACCGAGGCGGTGATCTGGATCACGACGCCGGCAAGCAGGCCCAGGATCGCGGACTGCCCGACGTTGGGCTGTATTATCAAGATCTCCAGACACAGGGCGGCCAGGATGAACTCAGGCGAGAGCAGGCCGCCGGTAATGCCACTAAAGAACTTGCTCACGGTCATGTTGAGGACAAAGCCGGCGGCCAGAAGGATGGCATAGAGGGTGAGCGCCTTGAGGTCGAGCTTGCCGTGGTCGGCGGCGGTGACGGTGCGGGCCTGCTGGTTGTTGGTTTCCGGGGACATGGTTTTCTCCTTTGGGTGGTTGTGAACAAAAAAGGGCTCCCGGTCAAACCGGGAGCCCTCATGTTCGCGAATGCATGGCGCGACAGACTCACGACTGACCGAGGGTAATCGAGTTGCGCCACCACCAGTTGTTGTTCATGTGCTTGGACATTGGTGCGCTCCTCTCCTTTGGTCGTCGTCTGCGCGTTAGGCCACACTTTACTCCGGTGGAGTGACGGGGTGCAACCCATATCGTGTTAACGCTTTGTGAACTGTGTCAACGGCGGTTGGGTGGGCGGCGAGACGGGCGTGGGGTGGGGCCGGCTGCCGCGACGGGTGGGCTAGCTTAGGGGTTTGCGCAGGTAGAGGCCGTGGTCTTGGAAGCCTTGGCAGCGGTAGTACTCGCGGGTGCCTACCGAGCTTATGACGTTGAGGTGGGTGTAGCCGGCCGCCGTAGCCAAGTCGCAGGCGCGCGCAATCAAGCGATGACCCAGGCCTTGGTGTTGCGCGGCGGCTGTGTGGGAGCCTACTTGGGCCGCGACGCCGTAGACGTGGACCTCGCGGATCATCGCCTCGCCGGGGGCTATGGGCAGCTCGGCGGCGTGGGCGGCGACAAAGCCTTGGTTGGGGAGGGACAGACGCAGGAAGCCGGCGATTTGGTTTTGCGGGGTCACCCACTGAAGGAAGTGCTCGCAGGTGGAGGCGGTGTCGTAGGTCACGTCGACGAGCTTCAACTGTTTAAGGTCGATGTCTGCGTTCGCAATCTCGCGGTAGCGAATCTCTTGGACCTGGGCGTCCGCGCCCTTCTTGGCTAGGCGGCGCTCCACCAACTGGCGTAGGTTGGGCTTCTTGTTGCCGACAACGATGTCGTTGGAGCTAAAGTCGCGGATCATGCGGCTGATGCGGCAGAAGGCGGGCGTGGCCAGGATGTCGTCTGCCAGCACGTCGAGGAGTTGGTCTTCTGTGTAGGGCGCCCAACTGCCGTCGGCGTAGTTTTGACACAGGCGCGAAGTCTCGATGAGGGCGCAAGGGTAGAGCTTGACCTCGTCGGGCTGAAAGGGTTTCTCGGCAATAAAGCGCTGGTAGTCGTCCTTGTCTGACGCCGGCGTGGCGCCCAGTAGGTTGAGCATGAAGTGGGCGTGGATCTTGAAGCCGTAAAGGCGCGCCAGGGTGAAGGCCCGCTCAATCTGGGCGACCTCGATGTTTCGATTATTGATGTCCAGCAGGTGCTGGTCGACGCTTTGGATGCCCATCTGGATCTTGGTCGCGCCCAGGCGGCGGACCAAGGTAAGGGCTGCGGGGGTCACGGCGTCGGGGCGGGTCTCGACAACCAGGCCAACAACGCGATGACGTGCGGTTTCGTTGGTCTGTTGCTCGCGCTCGAGGTCGTCGAACGTGGCGGTTTGCCAGGCGGCGACGGACTCCCAAGCGCTGCTTTTGCCGTAGAGGGCGCGAACGGCCTTGTTGTAGGAACCCGGTTGGCCGCCTTGGGCTTGGGTGATAGCGTCTTGCGGATCGCGGACACCAGCTGCGAGCTGGGCTTCGTTGGCAGGGATCCCTGCCTGTTGGTATTGCTCGCGGCGGGCGGCGACTTGGGGCGGCAGGGACGCGGACGGGATGGCGGCGAGGGCCGCGGCGGCGTCGTTGCGTTCGACGGCACTGCCGTTGAGCATGGGGTTAGTCTCGGCTGCGGCCACGGCGTGGTCGTTGAGGGCACGAAAGAGCTCGCGTACAAACCAGATTTGGTATTCCCGCGGGTAGTCGCTCCATGTGCCGCCCAGCACGATGAGCTCGATCTTGTCGGTGGCGTGACCCATCTGTGAAAGCGCCGTCAAACGCGAGCTCACCTGCAGGTAGGGGTCAAAGCAGTTCTGCTCGGCGCGGGCGCAGGCAGGCTCTGCGTGCAGGTAGCTTTTGGGCATGCGCAGGTCGTTGGGGCAAAATAGGCAGTCGCCCGAGCACGGCCACGGCTTGGTGATCACGGTGATGGTCGCCACGCCCGAGGCCGTTCGCCGCGGCTTGATGCGCAGGACGGCCAATAGCTGGCGTTCGAGGGCGTCATCGACGTCCCAGGCGGTCCAGCATTCGGGTTCTTCTTCCTTAATGTGCAGGTAGAACGGCAAAAGCTGGCGCTTTGCCAAGGTGGCGCCCGCTTGTGGGTCGCGGCGCTTCTCGGCATAGATCAATTTGCCCAGGGCCCTGTCGTCTACGGCTTGCCCCGCGCGCAGCCGTTCGAGTATCTGCAAAATGATGGTTTCCATGGCCCTCATTCTAGCCGAGGGCACGCCAAAGGGCCCGCTAATGCAATCCGCCTGAGTTATCCCATAGTAAAATCGGTTTGGTCAAGTAGACCGAAATTACCAACTGGGCAAACGTCGTCAAAAACGAAGCGGCTACTCAACAATCTCGATTTTACTATGGGATAACTCAGGCGAACCGTTTTGGCGGGCTGATTTTGGTTCCTTCTATAGTATGTATGGGGCACAATCGACGGCGAATTGGCGAGGGGAGGCGTTGTGGACCGGGATTTTGTGGCCTCTTTGGTCGAGCTAAACAACGATTTCTATCGCAAGGTCGCCGACTCCTTCTCGGCAACGCGCCAGGCGCCGTGGCCCGGTTGGCAGCGCGTCTTTGACGCGGCCTCGGCAGGGGAGGGCGGCCGCGCCGACGAACCCTACCGCGTCCTTGACCTGGCCTGTGGCAACATGCGCTTCGAGCGTTTTTTTCAGGACGCCTGGTCCTCGCGCGGGGCGGCGACCCCCGTTGAGTTCTACCCCGTCGACGCCTGCCGCGACCTGGCGGGCGACGACTCGAGCTTTATCCAACTGGATATCCTCGGCGCCCTTATGGGCGACAGCGTGCCCGTGCCGTTGGCCCCGCCCTGCGACCTGGCCGTTTGCTTCGGCTTCATGCACCATGTGCCGTCCCGCGGCCTGCGTCTGGCCGTGTTGGACCTTCTCGCCAACGCGGTCAAACCTGGCGGGCTGATTTCCATCTCTTTCTGGGCCTTCATGAACGACCCCAAGCTCGCCGCCAAGGCCGCCCAGGCAGAGGCCCTCGCGCAGGTCGCCTGGCCTTTCCCCGCCTATGACCTCGCTCTCCTCGAGCCCGGCGACCACCTCCTGGGCTGGCAGCAGGACCCAGGCGCTTACCGCTACTGCCACCACTTTGACGACGTGCAGATCGATGACCTTCTCGCCGCCCACAACGCGGCCAGCCCCGTCTACCTGCAGGAACTTGACCGTTACGACTCCGACGGCCGCAGCCATAACCTCAACCGCTACGTCCTTCTCCGCCGCGTTAAGTAACTTTTGTGAGCCGCCCTAATAATCGCTTACGAAAAATTTTGAAATATCTCAATAATGGTTAGCCGGCCGGCGCGACGTACATGCTGCCATTTCTTGGTGTTGCGCCGGGATTTTTGTTCTAAGGAGTTTTACAGCATGCCTAAAAACAAGCGCGAGAGCCTTCTGTTCACCTTCATCATGTGCTTCCTTATGGTGCTTTGGATGAGCATTTATAACGTCGCCCGCCAGCACGGCGCGATCAACCTCCAGGTCATCGCCGACGCCTGGGTTGGTTTCCCGCCTGCCTACATCTTTGCCATGCTGTGCGACTGGTTTGTCGCCAGCCCGCTGGCCAAGGGCTTTGCCTTCAAGCACCTTGTGACCCCCGGTAAGTCGAGCCCCCGCGCCATGACCCTCGCGGTCTCTACCTGCATGGTCTTCCCCATGGTCTTC
>CAVDXJ010000179.1:0-4381 GCA_963612765.1 Oscillospiraceae bacterium | reverse complement strand
GGTGCCGATTTCTACGAGAACGCCCTCATCAAGGCCCGCGCCGCCCAGGACCAGACGGGCCTTTCCATGGCCGTTGCCGACGACTCGGGCCTGTGCGTCGACGCCCTCGACGGCGCCCCGGGCATCTTCTCGGCCCGCTGGGCCGGCGAGCACGGCAACGACGCCGCCAACAACGAGAAGCTCCTGGATCAGCTGGCCAACACCCCCGATGACCAGCGCGGCGCTCACTTCCACTCGTCCGTCGTTCTGGTCCGCGGCGAGGAAATCCTGCGCGGTGACGGCGACTGCCCCGGCACCATCGGCCACGCCCCGCGCGGCAACAACGGCTTTGGCTACGACCCGCTGTTCTTCCCCGCGGACACTCCCGGCCGCACCATGGCCGAGCTCAACCCCGCCGAGAAGAACCAAATCTCGCACCGTTTTCACGCCCTGCAGGATTTGCTCGCCAAACTGCGCTAAAAACTGCGCTAGAATAGCCGCAGCTAGAAGCGCGCTTCTAGACCGCCATGGACGGGCAGGGGCCTCGACGTGGCGGGTGTTTCCTTAGCAGGTCTCCCGCGCCCACGCCCTGGTGGTCGCATCAGCCGCTATTTGGAAGGAAGCGTCGCTATGAAGATCATCCGCGCAAAAGACTACGTCGATATGAGCCGCAAGGCCGCCAACCTCATCTCGGCCCAGGTCATCTTGAAGCCCGACTGCGTGCTGGGCCTGGCCACCGGCTCGACCCCCATTGGCGCCTACCAGCAGCTTTCCCGTTGGTGCGAGAAGGGCGACTGCGACTTCTCGCAGGTCAGCACCTATAACCTGGACGAGTACCGTGGCCTTTCTCACGACGACGAGCAGAGCTACCACTACTTTATGCGCCAGAACTTCTTCAACCACATCAACATCGACATCAACAACACCCACGTGCCCGACGGCGCCAACCCCGACGCCGAGGCCGCCTGCAGCGAGTACGATCGCATTGTCGCGGCCGCCGGCTATCCCGACCTGCAGCTTTTGGGCATTGGCAACAACGGCCACATTGGCTTCAACGAGCCGGCCGACCACTTCTCTAAGGGCACGCACTGCGTCGATTTGACCCCCAGCACCATCGAGGCCAACAGCCGCCTGTTCGACAGCGCCGACGACGTGCCCCGCCAGGCCTACACCATGGGCGTCCAGACCATCATGTACGCCCGCATGATCGTGGTCGTGGCCAACGGCGCCAAGAAGGCCCAGGCCGTCCACGACATGTGCTACGGCCCCGTGACTCCCAACTGCCCGGCCTCGATCCTGCAGCTGCACACCAACTGCGTCGTGGTGGCAGACGAGGAGGCGCTGGCCCTCTGCCCGGCCGAGTAAGCGGCCCAAGGGCAAGCGGCGAGAAGACCTCGGCGGGTCGCGAGCCCGCCGGCCGCGCCGCGCGCGACGAAACCCCATAGGCACCACCCGGCCCCGGCTTCTATCCCCCAGGAAGCCGGGGCCGGTTTTGCGGCGGTTCGTTTGTGCCGGGTGCGACGTTTGTCTCGCCGTTCGTCTCGCCACCTGCGCCGTTGTCTCGCGCCCCTAGATCTTAAGAACAGTGAGCTCCTTGGGGTAGTGGTTAAGCACCTCGCAGCCGTCCTCGGTCACGATAACCAGGTCCTCGACGCGCACGCCAATGTCGCCCGGCAAGTAGATGCCCGGCTCGATGGAGAAGCACTGGCCGGGGCGCACGCCCTCGTGGTGCACGCTGGACACGTCGCCGGGCTCATGGTCGACCAGGCCGATCTGGTGGCCCAAGCGGTGGTTGAAGGCCGGGCCCCAGCCGGCGTCCTCGATGATGCGGCGAGCGGTAAGGTCAATCTGGGCAAATTCGACGCCAGGGGCCACGATCTTCTCGGCTTCCTCGTTGGCGCGGCGAACGGCCTCGTAGACGGCCCGCTGGTGGTCGTTTGGGGCGGCGGTGAAGAACGTGCGCGTCATGTCCGAGCAGTACCAGTCTTGCTTGCAGCCAACGTCAAACAGCACGACGTCGCCCACGGTAAACGGGGTGTTGTCGGGCTCGTGGTGCGGGTCTGCGCCGTGGTCGCCAAAGCTCACGATGGGCGAGAAGGAGTGGTCGCTGGCGCCCAGGCGGCGGTACTCGCCCAGAAGGCCCTCGGCGATCTGCAGCTCGGTCACGCCGGGGCGCAGCTGAGCGACCAGCCACTCCATGGCCTGGTCGTTGGTGCGCGATGCCTGGCGCATGAGCTCCTGCTCGTGCGCGTCCTTGATCGAACGGGCGTCGTCGATGGCCGAGGAAGCCAGCTTGAAGCCGGCTGCGGCGCCAGCCTCCATCAGCGGCACCAGCCAGCGGGCGGCAAGCTCCTTGTCCACGCCCAGCGCGGCCGAGTGGTCGCAGACCTCGGCGAGAAGGGCCACGGGGTTCTGCGTGTCGTCAAAGGTGCGCACGTCGGCACAGGCGTCGCCGGCGTCCGGGAACAGGCGGTTGCAGAACAGGATGGGCTCGCCGGTGGCAGGGACATAGAGGCCCAAGAAGCGCTCGTAAGGCTCGGTATAGTAGCCGCACAGCCACCAGATGGACAGCGGGTCGACCAGCAGCATCTGAGAAAGTCCCAGCTCACGCAGGTTGTTGCGCACGGCGGCAAGGCGTTGTTGGTTCATGGTTCTCCTTTCGGGCGATGTGGTTCGTGGCACAGTGTACACCTAGGTGAACTTCTCGCCGTGCTGGGCTAGGCGGGCGGTAAGGGCGCCCGGCCCGGCTGCGGTCTTCTCGCCGCAAGATGGGCATGTCGTGTCGTTACAAAATCGGCCAAGGGCACTTGTGCAACGCCTTGGTATGATTGAGTTTCGCGTATTCTGGCTATTCGCCCCGCCAAAGGGGCTTGGAGGATCAGATGGACAACGAGATTCCCTCGGTTAACCGCGTGGATGATATCCGCGAGCAGCTGCTCGCTTTGCAGGGCAAGCGCATCAAGGTCAAGGCCAACATGGGCCGCTCCCGCATCGTCGAGCGCGCCGGTACCCTGGTAAACGCGCACCCTTCTTTGTTTGTCGTCGAGGTCGAGGAGCGCCGCGGCCGCACCGCGCGCCAGTCGTACCAGTACGTTGACGTCCTTACCGGCGCGGTCGAGCTCTTTGACGCGCAGACCGGCGAGCGCCTCTTCGACTACGTGATGGTCGAAGAGTAGCCCTTCTTACTGCCGTCGCCGCGTTGTAGTACAACGTTATACCTATGACTGCCACACAGACAATCGAGGCCCCGTGCAAGGTCAACCTGCACCTGGGCATCCACTCGCAGCTTGACGAGCGCGGCTACCACCGCGTCGACTCGGTCATGGCGCCGGTGGGGCTCTTTGACACCGTTACGGTAAGCGATGCCGCGTGCCTCACAGTGTGCCACGAGCCCGCGCTGTGCGTTGTGCCCGAGAAGACCACCGTGTGGAAGGCCGCGACCCTGCTGGCCCAGCGCCTGGGTATCGAACCAAACGTGCGCGTTGACGTGGTGGCCCGCATCCCCGAGAAGGCCGGCTTGGGCGGTTCGTCCGCCGACGCCGGGGCCACGCTGCGGCTGCTGGCGGCGCGCTGGGGCGTGGCGCCGGGCGACTCGCTGGTTGCCGAGGTGGCCCGCCAGGTGGGCGCAGACGTCGCCTTCTTCTTGGACCCGCGTCCAGCGTTGTACTTGGGCGGCGGAGACGTGCTTGAAGAGAGCTTCTCGCCGCTTGCCCTGCCCGTGGCGCTGGTCATGCCGGCGGGGGAGGGTGTCTCGGCCAAGGCGGCGTACCAGGCGTTTGACGCCGCTCCTGTGGAGGTCCGCCACTACGGCGAGATGTGCGCGGCGCTTCGCGACCCCGCCGGGCCGGTCCGCGCGGCCCGCGTGACCGAGCTTCTCTTTAACAACTTGGCACCCGCCGCCAAGGCCCTGCAGGCCGGTTGCGCCGAGGTCGAGGCCTGGGCCGCCGCGCAGGACGAGGTTGCCGCTGCGATAGTCACGGGGTCCGGTAGCTGCGTTTTTGCGGTCTGCGAGAGCCTGGACGCTGCTCGCGCCGTGGCCAAGCGCGCGGCTAAGATGCACAATTGGTGGTCTTACGCCACATTGACGGTTGGAACGCCCGCCGAAATCTGCTAGAATGTCACGTTGCTACGGGTTGTGGCTCAGTTTGGTAGAGCACTGCGTTCGGGACGCAGGGGTCGCTGGTTCGAATCCAGTCAACCCGACCACGAAATTTAAGCCGTCGGCGCTCACGCGTCGGCGGCTTTTCGTTTGGGGTGCCCGCCCGCCCGCGTGGCGTCGGCCATGCCCCTGGCCGCGCCCGGCCGGCCCGTTATTGCCACGCCCCCGTGGTTTTCTCGCCGTCTTTGCTACCGATGGCCGGGCGGTCGTTGACCGCCGTCGCGCCCGGCACCATACTTAACC
>CAVDXJ010000178.1:0-4421 GCA_963612765.1 Oscillospiraceae bacterium | reverse complement strand
CCACGAGGCTCACCAGGCATAGGCTGAACATCTTGACGGACATCTGGGTGAGGTAGTCGTTTTGGACGTCCTCGAGCGAGATGCCCTGGGATTCGTACTCCTGCGAGACAAAGGAGACGGCGCGCTGCTGGACAATCGAGCCGCTCATGTCGCCCATGGCGTCGGCCATCTGATTGGCACCCTCTACCAGGGCGTCCTTCTCGATAAAGCCGGCATCGACCAAGGCCTTGATGTCGTCGAGGTAGACGGTGCCGGTGGCCTGGTCGTTTATGGTCGAGGCATCGATGCCCTGCTGGAGGGAGAGGGCTACGGTCTCGGGGAGGGCCAGGGCGTTGGAGAGGGCGCCGTCTTCGTCGAGGTCGGCATCGGTACCTTGGAAGGCGCAGATGCCGTTTGCGTCGGGGGCGGAGTAGGCGGCCTCGACTAAGGCGACGTTGTCGTCGGTCATGAAGAGCTCGAGGTCGTCGAGGGTTTCTCGGCGTACGGTGTTGGGAACAGCCGACTCGATGCCGCCCTGCTGGATGCCTACGTCAACGATTTCTGACATATAGGTTGGCAGGGTGAGGTCGGCGTTGCAGCTCACGATGATGAGCGCGACGGCGGCGACGAGCGCCGGGATATGGTTCTTAAAGAGCTTGAGGATCTTCATCGGGTACGCCTCCTTCCTGGTGTTGGTCCTGGGCAAGGATCTGGTT
This sequence comes from Oscillospiraceae bacterium, assembly GCA_963612765.1. GTDB lineage: Bacteria > Actinomycetota > Coriobacteriia > Coriobacteriales > Atopobiaceae > Paratractidigestivibacter. Next base: position 3,726 of record CAVDXJ010000178.1, on the reverse strand, counting down.
GCAACGTTTGAGGATGCGGATGGCCTCGCGGGTGTCGGCCTCGCCCAGGCGCGAGAGGAAGGCCTCGGCCTGGCTCTCAAACTCGCGGCGGCGGCGCAGGCGCTCGGCCTCGCCGGCCGGGGTGAGGGTCACAATCACGCGGCGGCGGTCGTTGGTGTCGTGCTCGCGGCTGACCCAGCCCTTTTCCTCAAGGGAACGCAGGACGTTGGCGGTGCGGGCCGACGAAAGGTGCGAGCGCTCGGCGATGGCGCCGGGTGTGAGGGCGGGCTCGCCCTGCTCGATGGCCAGGTGAATCGTGCGGATGACGGCCATCTCGCCGTGCGCCGCGTTGCGCATGTCGGGATGGATGCCGTGGCCTAGGTGCGCGAACTGCTCGAACAGCTCGTGAGCGAGGGCGTGCAGGTCGCCTTGGCTTGGCGGGATTGTTTCCACTGAAACCCCCTTACACTAGAAACTATTTAGACTGTAAGATTATTTCCCGCCATACGGAGCTCGGCCTCGCTGCGCCCTGCACTACACAAAGCCCCCACATTCCGGGCAGCCAGGTGCGTATGAGACTTTTGCACGACCAAAACGCGACTTGCAGAGTAACAAGCCGCGTTTTTGGGGACAAAAGCCCAGGATTCAGGTATGGGGATACTCGACAAAATCCAATCGGGTCGTGCAAAAAGTAGAGGTGATGTTTCGGTGTGCGTCAAATGCCCCGTTTTCACTGTCTTGTCACCTGTAAAGTCACGTGCCATACTGTCAACTGTTTCATAAACAGGGTCGGCGGGGGCCGGCCGCGGCAGGAGGGGCCCATACATGGTGACAGACGAGATGCGCGCAGAGGTCGAGCGGCTCAAGCGCGAGCAGGACGCGGTGATCTTGGCGCACTACTACGTGACGCCGGAGGCCCAGGACCTTGCCGACTTCATTGGCGACTCGTTCTTCCTCTCTAAGAAGGCCGCGACCCTGGACTGCAAGACCCTCGTCTTTTGCGGCGTCCACTTCATGGCCGAGTCGGCCAAGCTGCTGTCCCCGGACAAGACCGTCCTTATGCCCGAGCCCTCGGCCGACTGCCCAATGGCCCACATGGTCCAGAAGGCCGCCATCGATCGCGCTCGCGCAGAATATGGCGACGACCTGGCCGTTGCCTGCTACGTCAACTCCACGGCTCAAATGAAGGCCTGGTCAGACGTGTGCGTCACCTCGTCTAACGCCGTAAAGATCGTGCGCGCCCTGCCGCAGAAGAACGTCCTCTTCATCCCCGACATGAATCTTGGCCACTATGTGAAGCTTCAAGTACCCGAGAAGAACGTCATCTTGAACGACGGCTTTTGCCCCACCCACGAGGCCATCGAGCTTGCCGAGGTCAAGGCCGCCCGTGTCGCCCACCCCGGCGCCCAGGTCCTGGCGCACCCCGAGTGCGGAGACTGGGTGCTAAAAGAGGCCGACTTCGTGGGCTCAACCTCGCAAATTATCGAGGCGGCCCGTGCCAGCGATGCCACCGACTTCATCATCGCCACGGTCCACGGCGTGGTTCACGAGCTCGAACACCAAACCGCGGGTTCGGGCAAACGTTTCTGGTTCCCCGAGACCCTGCCCATCTGCCCCAATATGGCCCGCGTTACAGCAGAGAAGGTCCTTGCTTGTCTGCGCGACCGCTCGGGCGAGGTGGGCCTGCCTGCGCAAGACGTCATCGAGGGCTCGACCCGCGCGCTTGACCTGATGCTCAAGTACGCCAAATAGGAGGCTGTGCCCATGGCTGTGAAAACGATAGACGCCGACGTTGTGATAGTTGGCTGCGGCGTGGCGGGCCTCTACTGCGCCCTTAACCTGCCGCAAGCCTTGAACGTGGTTCTTCTCGCAAAGACCTCGGTCGAGGAGTGCGACTCGATGCTGGCCCAAGGCGGCATCTGCGTGCTGCACGATGAGGGCGACTACGAGTCCTTCTTCGAGGACACCCTGCGCGCCGGCCACTACGAGAACCGCCTGGAATCTGTCGACATGATGATCCGTGCCAGCCGTCCCATCATCGACGACCTGGTTAAGCGCGGTGTTCGCTTTGCCCGCACGGCAACCGGAGAGCTGGACTACACCCGCGAGGGGGCCCACTCGCGCCCGCGCATCGTCTACCACGAGGACATCACCGGCGAGGAGATCACGACGCACCTGCTGGCCTGCGTGCGCGCCCTGCCCCATGCCCGCGTGCTCGAGAACACCTGCATGACCGACATCCTCGAGGGCTTCGACGCTGCCGGTACCCGCGTGTGCCGCGGCATCGTGGCCGAGGACGCCGCGGGCGGGCGCCTCCAGATAAACGCCGAGGCCACGGTACTTGCCACCGGAGGTGTGGGCGGCCTGTACAAGCACTCGACCAACTACCCCTGCCTTACCGGCGACGGCTGCCGCGTGGCCGCCGAGCACGGCGTTCTTCTCGAGCACATGGACTACGTGCAGATCCACCCCACGACGCTTTGGACCAACAAGCCGGGCCGCAGCTTCTTGATCAGCGAGTCGGCTCGCGGTGAGGGCGCGATTCTTCTCAACGCCGCTGGCCAGCGCTTTTGTGACGAGCTACAGCCGCGCGACGTGGTCTCGGGCAACATCTTGCGCCAGATGGCGGCAGACGGCGCCGACCACGTGTGGCTGAGCTTCGAGAACGTCGCCCGCAGCGAGCTTGAGAACCACTTCACCCACATCTGCGAGCAGTGCCGCCAAGAGGGTTACGATATCTTCCACGAGCCCATTCCCGTCGTGCCCGCCCAGCACTACTTCATGGGCGGCATTCACGTGGACAGCGACTCGCAGACCACGTTGCCGCACCTCTTTGCCGCCGGCGAGACGTGCTGCAACGGGGTGCACGGCCGCAACCGCCTGGCGTCTAACAGCCTGCTTGAGGGCCTGGTCTTTGCCCAGCGCGCGGCCGACAAGATCATGCGCGACCGCTTTGCCGCCGACGCAGCCGCCCAGCTCGCCGCCGCGGCCAGCACCCGCAGCCGCTTTGTGGCCGGCTCGCGCGATGTGACCGACGTGGCGCTTCTCTGTGGCGCCGACCGATAAGGACGAGGAAGGGACAAAACCATGGCAGACCCCATGCTTCAGGCTAAGATGGACGCCGCGATTCGCGCGGCGCTAGAGGAGGACATGCCCTACGGCGACCTGAGCACCATGGCCGTCATGCCCGCCGCTCGCCCGGGCCGCGTGCAGCTGATCGCCAAGCAAGATGGTGTAATCGCGGGCCTTGGCGTCTTTGCGCGCACCTTTGCCCTTATTGACGAGAAGGCCCAGGTCAACGCCCTGGTGGCGGACGGTGACGAGGTGGGTTGCGGCCAGCTGGTGGCAACCGTCGAAGGAGACGTGCGCGTGCTGCTTGAAGGCGAACGCGTGGCTCTGAACTTCCTGCAGCGCATGAGCGGCGTGGCCACCTACACGCGCCGGATATCTCGCCTTTTCGAGGGCACCAAGACCCGCCTGGTCTGTACCCGCAAGACCACCCCTGGCCTGCGTATCTTTGAGCGCGAGGCCGTGCGTCTGGGCGGGGGCGGCCTGCACCGCGCGGGCCTCTCGGACGCCGTGATGCTCAAGGACAACCACATCGACGCGGCGGGCGGCGTCGCGGCCGCCATCGCCGCGGCTCGCGCGACGGCTCCCTTCACCGCCAAGGTCGAGGTCGAGTGCGAGACCCTGGACATGGTGCGCGAGGCCGTGGCCGCCGGCGCCGACATCATCATGCTCGACAAC
>CAVDXJ010000177.1:0-4429 GCA_963612765.1 Oscillospiraceae bacterium | reverse complement strand
TCGCCAACGCCTTCGAGCACTTCTTCACCAGCTTTAGGATCGCCGAGCGCCACCATAGCCACCACGACACCTACGTCGTGCCGCCGCTGTTCACGCGCGGCATTGCGCTTTGCCTGCTGGTCACGGCCTTTATCGGCGACATCACGGCCGTCATGTGCCTGATGGGCGTTTACTCAGCAAACCCGGCGACGGTGCTGGCCTTCTTTGACGCGGCGTGCCTCTCTTTGTTTGTGGGCTGGTTTGTGCTGTGCCGCTACAAGGTGCAGATCTTTGACGCCGGCGCCGACGGCCGCGCCGAGCAGGGCGCGCGAGAGGCCCGTGCGGTGGTTGTCCGCCCGCTGGTTGGTAAGCGCAAGGTGGTTTACGTGGATCAGATTACCCACATGAACTGGTTTGGCGTGCGAAAGACGTCCGGCTACCGCGACCTCATGATTTGGGAGAACGAGCAGCGCAAGACCCACATCTGGGCCATCGTCGACCTGGAGCAGATCTTGATGCACATCGACCGTTTTGACGCGTTTCCGCAGGAGGGCGAAGAGGCGCCGGATTTGTTCTGAGTGCCCGCGAGCCGCCTTTAAAGAGGGGAGAAGACCTTGATCAAGCTCATCGCATGCGATATGGATGGCACCCTTTTGGACGAGAACTCCCAGGTTCCGCCCGAGACCTTCGATCTTATCCGTGAGCTGCGCGCCCGCGGTGTCATGTTTTGCGCCAGCAGCGGCCGCAGGTACCGGACGCTGCGCCGTTTCTTCGAGCCGGTCAAGGACCAGATGGACTACGTGGCGGCGTTGGGCACCCAGGTCTACGCCGACGGCGTTTTGTTGGACCGCGAGGTCTTCTCGGCCATGGCAATCCAGCGCCTGTTTGCCACTTGCGAGATGTTCGACTGCCTTCACCTGGCCGTTTATGACGAGGAGAAGAGCTACCTGGTTGACACCGAGGACGCCTACATCAAGGAGCTGGACAAGGACCTGCCCAACGCCACCCAGATCTTCGACCCGCCCTCGCCCGACTTCAACATCATCAAAGCTTCAATCTATTGCGAGAATCAAGCCCAGATAATGGACATGGCTTATGTGTTAGAGCGTGAGCTTTCGGCGTGGTTTACCTTCTTGCCGAGCGGCTCGCACTGGATCGACGTCACGCCGCGTCACGTGAGCAAGGCCACCGGCGTCGAGCAGCTGCTGCGCTACTACGGCATCGACCGCAGCGAGGTTTTGGCCTTTGGCGACTCGATGAACGATTATGCCCTGCTGCGCTACGTGGGCCAGGCCTACGTCATGGACAACGCGCGCTACGCCGTCAAGCAGGTGGCCACGCGCGTGATTGGTTCCAACCGCGAGCACGCCGTGCAGAAGGCCATGGCCGAGCTGCTGGAGAGCCTGTAGGGCTTGCGCGGGCACGGGGCGTTGAGCCGGGGCTGGAGGTCGTTGGGATGAAGTTGTCGCAGGTCAAGGTGACGAGAAGGGACGCCGTGGTGGGCGGCGTGGTTGCGGCCGCGGCGGTTGCCGGGGGCGTGGCGTTTGGCGTTTCGCAGGTTCCGGGCGGCGGCGGGTCCGGGGCGTCCGGGGCGTCGGGCGATGGCGCGGCCGCAGACGCCGACGCGACCCAGGGCGACGACGGTACCGTCGAGGGCGGCGTCGTTGAGACGGCGGGCAAGATGACCCTCTACACCAGCTGCGCCGATACCCTGGTCAACGCCTTTATCACGGGGTTTGAGGAGAAGACCGGCGTGGCTGTTGACGTGCGGCTCATGACCTGTGCCGAGTGGCAGGCGGCCCTTGCCGCCGATGTGGCGCGCGGCGTGGCGACGGCCGACGTGGTGTGGGGCGGCGACCGCTCGTGCTACGAGGGGTTGGCTGGGCTGGCCACCCCGCAGAAGGTCTGCCGCGAGGCCTGCGCCATCGTGCTGAGCCGCGAACTTGGCGAGAAGGTCCGCAAGGGTATTACCGGGTATGCCACGTTGGCGGCCGCAGGTCTTGCGGGCCAGGTGTGCATGGCCGACCCCGCAGCCGACGAGGACGGGTTTCTGCAGCTAGTTGGCCTGCTGTGCGCCGGCGATAAGACCGCGGCGGCCGCGGGCAAGTTGGGGACTGACGCGCAGTGGGCGTACGCGCAGGGGTTCGCGACGGCGTGCGGCTTAAAGATACTGGCCAGTGGCGCTGACGTACAGGACGCTTTGATCGGCGGCGCGGCCGCGGCGGCCCTGATGCCCGAGCAACAGGCCCATGAGCTGGCCAAACTCACCGACATGGTGGACGTCGTCCTGCCCGAGGAAGGCTCACTTGTGGTGCCCACGTACATGGCCCGCGTGGCCGGCTGCACCAACGCCGACCAGGTGGCGGCCTGGTTCGACTACGTCTGCGGCGAAGAAGGCCAAAAGGCCGCCGCCCAGGCCACCTACCTGCGCCCCGTTGAGGAGGGCGCCGCGCTGCACGACGGCATGACTGCCGACGACGACCTGGCGGCGCTTGCCGTCCCCGATGACGCGCTGGTCTCTTCTCGCCAGGCCCTTCTCGCCACCTGGCCCCAAGTTTTGGCTGGCACCTGGGCCCCCGCCGCCGCGCCCGCGGGCGAGTAGCGCTTCTCGCCGTCTGCTAGTTTTGACGGCCTTGTCAGTGTTTTTTGGACCATTTCGCGAGACGGCCCAAGAGAACCCGCAGGTAGAAGGCCCGTGGATTTAACCCTTCGAGGAATCCTGCCTCGGAATCCACTGACAAGCCCCTCAAAACTAGCGCGTACTCATCAATTTTCAAACCATCGCATCTATCTCGCGCCGCAGCGTTTTGTCGTTTCTCTATCATTATCATCATCAGTGTGATAGTGATGATGATAATGATGATAATGATGATATAGAAACGAAGCACGGGCATAAGGAGCGGCGATGGCCATTCCAATTAGCATAGAATCCCTGCTCACGGGTGCCGTTATCGAGAACGCACGGATCGAGCTCAAGGAAACCTGGGACGCTGCGGCATCTCTCAAGACCATTTGCGCCTTTGCGAATGATATAGATAACTGGGGCGGCGGCTACCTGATTATCGGCGTGCGCGAGAACAGTGATGGCTCGCGTGAGGTCATTGGCGTTAATCCCGCAGCGGTTGACCGGACTCTCAAGGACATGCTTAACGCTTGCAAGCGCATCTCGCCGGATTACATGCCTATCGTCGATGTCTCCGAGTTCAAAGGCAGACAGCTGATTGTCGCCTGGTGCCCCGGCGGCAGCGTGCGCCCCTATTCCTGTCCACGGTCAATGTCCAAAGGCGAGAAGGCCCGCGTGTACTACATTCGCAAGCTCGCGAGCACGCTGGAGCCAAGCGGAGAAGAGCTGCGTGATCTCTATACGTTGTCGAATAACGTGCCGTTCGACGACCGGCCCAACCATGGAGCGGTGCTTGAGGACTTTAGGATTGATTTGATTAAGTCCTTTCTTAGGGAAGTCGGGAGTGCTCTTTATACAGAAGCGGATGTTCTGCCGCTCGATGAGCTTTGTCGCCGCATGGACATCGCGGCCGGTCCCGATGAGCTTATCCGGCCAAAGAACGTTGGCCTGCTGTTCTTTACCGATGATCCCAGGCGCTTCTTCCCCTGTGCCCAGATTGACGTCGTTGAGTTCCCGGACGGCCTTGGCGGGGACGAGATAATCGAGAGTACCTTTGTGGGCCCGCTTGACCAGCAGCTTCGCGGGGCGTTGCGTTACCTGCAGAACTCGGTTGTCAAGGAGAAGGTCATTAAGCGAGACGATCGCGCGGAAGCGGATAGATTTTTCAACTATCCGATGCCCGCCATCGAGGAGGCCCTGGCCAACGCCGTCTACCACAAGGGCTACGATGTGCGCGAGCCGATTGAGGTGCGCGTGCTGCCCGACAGGATCGAGATCTTGAGCTTCCCGGGAGCCGACCGCTCGATTAGCCGAGAGGGCCTGCGGACCTACCGCGCGATTTCGCGCAGGTACCGCAACCGCCGGGTGGGGGATTTTCTCAAGGAACTGCATCTTACCGAGGGTCGTAACACCGGCGTATCGAACATTCTGCGGGCGATGAGAAGAAACGGCTCGCCTGATCCGTTGTTTGAGACCGATGACGACCGGCTGTACTTCTTGACCACGCTGCCGCGTCATAAGGGGTTTGACGATGGGCCTTTGGATTTGACTGAGGCTGCTGGACCGGGGGAGTCGGTAAGCGAGTCGGTATTGGCGTTGCTGCGCGATGACCCGGCGATGACACAGACGAGAATGGCGGCCGAGCTGGGCGTTTCCACAGCGACGGTATCGCGCTACATCGCGGCCTTGAAGGATGCCGGGAAGATCCGCCGTGTTGGCAGCTCGCGCACCGGCAGGTGGGAGATTTTCTAACGGGGCCGCGTCTTCTCGCTGTTTGTGTAGCTTTCTTCACATTGTTGACGGACGGCGAGAAGGAGCGTATATTCA
>CAVDXJ010000176.1:0-4445 GCA_963612765.1 Oscillospiraceae bacterium | reverse complement strand
CGCCTTTAGGCCGTCAAGCCCCGCGGCGCCCCCGGGGAATACCCCCAGCGCGAACGCGTCTTCCTCCCCCGCCTCAATAAGCAGCCCCGCAGGAAGCGCCGCGCAAAGACCGATGGCCCCCAGCAAACAAACTCCTGCGCCGTCCATCACAGGACCCCCTTGATCAAGTGGCGCACGATGGCGACCGCCAGCAGGTCCAGCAACGCCGCTACCGCAACGCAGCCAAAACCCGAGGGGGTAAGAAGCCCTCGCTGGAAATCCGGCGAGATCAACGTGAGACACACCACCAAAAGCGCCGGCAGCAGGCAGACGATCCGCACCGAGAGGCGCGCCTGGGCGGTCTTCACCGCAAGCATGCGCTCGTACTCGCTTTGCCGCTCAACCAACAGTGCCGACTTCCTAAAGAGATGCCGCAGGGGGCTTCCCGTGCGATGCGCCACCACCAGGGCCGTCGACAAAAGGCCGATGCCGGGCGCGTCAAGCTCGTCATGCAGGCAGCCCAGGGCTTCCTCGGTAGTCTGCCCGCACTTGAGGCGCAGCCCCAGCCGAGAAAAGCACTCGCTTACCCGGCCCGTCGAGTGGTTGCCCACGTATTCGACGGCCTGTGCCAGCGTCTGGCCCGACCCCATAGCGACAGAGAGCGTACGAAAGACCTGCGGCATCTGAGCCATGGTCTTCTTGCGCTCAAGGTCCAGGGCCCGCGCGTCGAAAACGGGCACCGCCGCAAGAGCCACGCAAAACGCCACGGGCACGCACACGGCAGAGCCCATGAGGACCCCCACCAAAATCGCGCCCGCCGCCTGGACGGCAAGCACGCCTGCGCAGCACACATGCGCCGAGACCCGCAGCGGCGTCACCTGCGGCAACTCCGCCAGTCTGCGGGCCGTTCGCATCCAGCAGCCTCGCGCCATCAAATAGTCAACTACTGCCGTCTGCGACAACCGCCCCAGCCAAAGCAGCGCAAACCGCTGCACGGACAGCCGCGCCCGCTCAAGCACAAGCGGCAATGGCACCCGCGGCCCAGAGGACGCCGGCATGAGAAGCGCCGCGCAAGCGGCCACGCACGCCGCTATCCCCAGCAACATGATTGCTTCCATGCCTCAACCTCCTCCGCATCCAAAATGCCCTCCCCGACAGAGCGCCCCAGAAAAGCCGGCTCGCCCTCCAGCCGCCACTCACGCCGCGCAAGGTCAAAGCTCACAATGCGCCGCAGCTCAACCTGGCCCCTCTCACCGCGGCTCACCTCGGTTAAATCGGAGATCACGCGCGAGCCGTCGGCCAGCCTGCGTGCCATCACCACCAGGTCGATGGCCGTGGCAATCTGCTCTTCGATAACGTCTGCCGGCAGGTCCATGCCAAAGCGCGCCATCAACACAAGGCGCAGGATAGACTCCTGGGCACTGCCCGCGTGCAGCGTGGTGAGCGAGCCGGGGTGGCCCGAGTTCATGGCCTGCAGCATGTCGATGGCCTCCTCGCCTCGGCACTCGCCCACAACGATGCGGTCGGGCCTCATACGCAGCGCGTTTTTCACTAGCTCACGGATGGTCGTCTCGCCGCGGCCCTCGATAGAGGCCTCCTGCGCCTCGAGTCTCACCACGTTGGGGTGCGCGTCAAAGCGCAGCTCGGCCGAGTCCTCGACCGTGACCAGGCGCTCCTTGTGGCTTATCTCGCAAGACAAAGCATTGAGCAGCGTCGTCTTCCCAGACCCCGTGCCCCCGCAGACCGCGATCGACGCGCGCGCCTTGACCGCCCAGCTCAAGAGCTGCGCGTACCAGCCCGGCAAAGCCGCCAGCTCCACCAGCGACTCCAGCGTGCGGATCTGCGCCGAGAACTTCCTGATGGTGACCGAGGTCCCGTCCACCGCCACAGGCGACGCCACCGCGTTCACGCGGTCGCCGTTGGGCAAACGCGCGCTCACGATGGGGTTCGACCGGTCCAGGCGCCGCCCCAGGGGCGCCAAGATCTTGTCCATGACGATGAGGATCTGCTCCTCGGAGTCAAAGGCAATGTCTGCCTGGAACAGCTCTCCGTCGCGCTCGTAGAACAGCGCCTGCGTCCCGTTGATCATAACCTCGGTGATCGTGGGGTCGTCCAACAGCGGCTGGATGGGCCCCAAGCCGCAGACCTCATCGATCACTTGCGAGATCAGCAGGCTTTTCTCGGCGAGAAGGACGTCCGCGTAGTCGCCTGAGTTGCACAGGGCATCCAGCGTGACCCCCAGCTCGGTGCGGGCCCGGTCCTCGTTCTCGGCAAGCATCTTGGCCACCGTCGACAAGCCCAAGGCGCCGATAAGGTCGCGCTTAAGCTGCTCGCGGGCCTCGCGCAACATGCTCGCGCGAACCGCGTCCTGCTCCCCCTGGCCGCTGGCCAGCTGCACACGCTCGAGCACGCTCATCAGCTGGCCTCCTTCTGCCATCCAAAGAGAGATCTTCTCCGCCACGGCTCCTTTTGCGCCAGGTGCTCCTGTGCCCGCTCGCAGTCGGGAAGTCGTCCCAGCTCAGAGAGCATCTGCGCCATCATCCACGCCACCGCAGAAGAAAACGGGGTGTTCATCTGGCAGACGTCCAGCGCCCGGCCCGCCCCCAAAAGCTCCACCAGCTCGTCACCGCCGTCGGCCACGCGGAAGAGCCGCGCGCCCTCCAGGCCCGGCTCGACCCGGGGAAGCACCATGTCAAACTGTGCGCGCGGGCTTACCCTGTTCTCGACCCGCGCGATTCGCGTGCGCGCCACGCCCAAACGCACGGCAAGGCCGCTCGTCCGCGCCACCGAGGCAATGGCCCCCGGCGCCGCATCGCCCACCAGCAACAAGCGGTCGGCCATCTGCGCGACCTGCGCCGTGGAGTCGGTCAGCGTAGTCGACGAGTCAATCAAGACCAGGTCATAACGCGCGGCCAGGCTCGCCACCAAAGGCCCCGTCAACGGCATGACCATCTCGGCGTGCTCCGGTGACTCGCAGGGGCCAAAGAGACGCAGCCTCTCGGTGACCGCCACACCCGCCTCTGCCGCATCTGACACACCCTCGCGCGCATATACGGCCAGGTCAAAGCCGTGCGGCAGCCCAAACTGGCTGTAGAGGTTGCCGCACGAGAGATCCATGTCGAGAAGGGCCACGTTCATGCCCCAAAGCTCGGCCGTTGCGGCGGCCGCAGCGGCGAGCGCGGTCTTGCCCACACCGCCGCGGCCCGAGAAGAACGCGACCACCGGTGCTCGGTCATCGGGCGGCAAAGGCCGCGGCATGACCGGCGAGGATTTTCTCACCGCCGGCCTCGCCGCGCCCGGCACTCGTGACTCCCGCGTCGAGAAGGTCCAGGGAACGGGCGCGCCGCCAGTCAACAGACCCCCATCCATATCTGGCGGCGCGTCGTCCAAGCCAAGCTCGCACGGGTCGATGACCTCGTCGATTCCCGCTCGAGCCGCGCGAGAGCGCAACGAGCCGGAAGCGTGGTGACGGGCCAGGACTACCCTGCGGGCATAGCCGTCGTGAGCCAAGGCTGCGGCGAGGTTGATGTCCGAGACTTGGGCATCCTTGCAGCACACCAAGACGTTAAGCGTGCCGGGTACCGAGCCCTCGAGCCACTGCCGGAGCTCATCGGGGTCCTGCGCAAAGCGCGCGTCGGCATCTGGCGAGACGGAGCACAGGACGACCTGCGCGTCCTTGAAGAACTTCTCGCTGACGTAGCATATCCACATCTCGTTCATTGCTCCCCCTCGTTCTGTCCGGATTGCCCCGCCTGTCCCGCCGTCGTATCCGCTGCCGTGCCAGTCGGCGCGCCCGCCACATCCGACGGCGTACCGGACGCACCCGCCGCCACACCAGTCGCGCCCGCCGCCCCGCTCATCTCGGGCAAGACCTCCGTGGGCGCCACGCCACTTGCTGACCCGCTCAAATCCCCGATGTCGTCCGCGGGAATCACCAGCCGCAGCGACCCCTCGCTGCTCGCGCTCAACAACCCGGTGACATCGGCCGGCCGCACCGCCACGCACAACGTCCCCTTAGAAAGCACGCTCGAGCCGTCGTTGCTGGGCGTCAAAAGAACCTGCACGTCAGACGTCATAAGCGACGTCTTGCTGTCGGCCACCCTATAGGCCGCAAGCGTCGTTCCCACCTGTACGGCTGAGGTCAGCCCCAGCTTGTCCGTCAACGGCACAGACAAGGCCACGTAGCCAGATGGAACCTCCGCCATGGCCGAGTCCTCGCGAAAGTTAAGCTCGCACAGCGGTGCCCCTTGCGTCACGGGCACGCTCACCTGCTTGCCTGCCACGTCGCTAAAGCTGGTCAAGGCCCCTTTGGGCGCAAGGTCGCTCAGCCATTCCTTCTCGGTCACGTTTGCCGAGCTAATGACGTCGCCCGCCTCAAGCGTTTTTGTGGCAACCAAAAGGCGCGTGACCTCGCCGCCGTAGCGGGCCACGGCCTCGGCACGAATCGACTCGGCCTGGCTCTCGAC
>CAVDXJ010000175.1:0-4464 GCA_963612765.1 Oscillospiraceae bacterium | reverse complement strand
ACTCTGGGCAACCTCTCTAACATGCAGGTTTCGATGCATGGCGTGGACGTGGGCTTGCCTCAGCTAGCGATGCATTCCACCTACGAGACGGCCGGCGCCTTTGACGTTGCCCTGGGCATCGACGCCCTTCGTGCCTTCTATAACGCCGATCTACAGATCGACGAGGCCGATTCGGTCGCGTTGAGCTGGGTCTGGCGTTCGCTGCGGCCGTTCGAAAACTAAAAACGCGACAAATGTGCCTCTAAAGCCCAACGGAGCGAGTAGCCGGAAACCCCACAAGTCTCTGACCTGCGGGTTTTCTTTTGTGAATTGCCCTGCTACTCACCAAATACGAGTTTGGAGGCACATTTGTCGCGTTTTTGAATTCCGGCGCGTCTAATCAAGGTCGTCCTTGCCCAATTCGGCTTTGAGTTGGGGGATGAGGGCGGCAAAAGTGGCCTCGCGGGTCTTCTTCTTAAGCTCGCATTCCCAGATGACGTGGACGGTCCAGCCGTCGGCGTTTAGAGCGGCCAAGTTCTCGCGGTCGCGTTCTTGGTTGCGGGCGAACTTGGCGTTCCAGTACTCGATGTTCTTCTTTGGTGTCGATGGGTTGCAACGCGGGCAACGGTGCCAAAAGCAGCCATTGATGAAGAGGGCCACCTTCTTGCCGGGCCAGGCGATGTCGGGCCGTCCCGGCACGTGCCACTGCAGGCGGTAACCGGTAATGCCGGCTGCGCGTAGCTCTTGGCGAACCAGCAGCTCGGGCTTGGTGTCGCGGCCTTTGTTGCCCTGCATCGAGCGGTGAGTTCCGTAGTCTGTGGCTGTCGGTGCCTTGCGGGCGGGAAGGGCGGGCCGCTCGGCCGGAGCCTGGCGGGCTTCCGCCAGCCCCTGCGACCAACGGTTGACCAATCGGTCGAGGTCCCAAGCCGCATTTGCCGGGCTTGTTGAGGGCATGACCTGAGCCGACATCCCGCACAGGTACTCCAGGTAGCGGTGGTACAGGCGCCCCGCGGTGGCCCCGTTGCAGATAACCGCTCGCACGTCTGAGCCTTCAATCAGGCTCGCCACGTCGTTTGCCCGTACATTCTTGATGCTGGCATCGCTTGAACCTTTGATGTCGCACTCGGCAATGACGTCCCACAACGCGATACCGTTTTCCAGCAATATCGCGCGCTTCTCGGCTATGGTTTGCGGAGTCTCGCACCCCAGACAAGCTGCCATAACGCGCCAAAAGCGGTTTTGGGCATGTCCGTAGTAGAAGTCGGTGGACCGGCTCGCCACAGAAGGAAAAGAGCCCAGCACCAAAACGCGCGAGCTCGTGTCAAACACGGGGTCGAAGCCGTGGAGGATATGCCGGTACGAAGTCGCCATGCGTCGCGGTTATTCTCCGCTCAGAAGTGCCGCGCAAACGAAACTGCCCACCCAGTGGTCAGCCAGGTAGCCCGAGAGCTGGATGTCGTTGATGCCGTCGGTGACCCAACGGGTGGCCTCGGCGGCAAGTCGGGTGCGGGCGGGGCCGTCTGCCAGGCGCGACGCCGCGTCGCGAGCCGCAAGACCGCGCGAGGTGGGTAGCGCCACGGTGTGGACTTCGAGGTAGCCCGAGCCGTCCCAGCGACCGGGCAAGTCGGCTATCAGCGGTGCTGTGAAGTCCGCGGCAAACAGCTGCGGCAGGAAGGCAGCGAGCCAGGCCTCGTACTCGCCGACGTCAAGCACGCGCGCCATGCAGGCCGCCTCGTTCAATACCGCCGAGGTAAACGTGTCAGCGTTGGGTTCGTAGCCCACCGGGGCGGCCACGTCGCGGCTAAAGAGACGCAGCGCGCCGGCACGCGCAAGCTCGGCCAAGGGCTCGTCGCCCGTGGCCTGGGCATAGTCGAAAACCATTGCCAAGTTCCATGCGCTGTCCGAGTGCGTGCCCGTTCGCGCAGCCAGCGAAAGCCCCTCAAGCCAACCAATAACGCGTTGGTACATGACGTCGCGCAAGGGGAGAAGAGCTTCTCGCCAGCCGGTCGCGGCGGCTGCGTGCGGGCCATCGCCCGCTGCAAGGCGCCCCAGCTCTTGGTCCAGGGCCAGAAGCCAGGTCCAGCCGTAGGGCTTCTCTTCCCAGGCGGGGATCTTCTCGGCCCAACTGCGCGCTTCGGCTGCCATCGCTGCTGGCGAGAAGCTCTTCTCCAGTTGAGCCACCACTCGCGCCTCAAGGTCGGCGTCGCCCGTCTCAAACGCGCCGCAGCTCAGCATGCGCACCAGCGTCCAGTGCGAGTGCACGCACGAGTGCCAGTCAAACGACCCGTAGAATACGGGGAAGCGCTTAATGGGAAGCTCGAGCTCGTCGGGCCCGGTTAGGGTCTGGCGCTCGGCGCAAGGGTAGGGACGAGCGATCTGCCCCAGGACGCACTCGGCCACGCCCATCAATGCCGCGTGGCGCTGCTTAGCTGTGCCCAATGCGTCTGCCGTGCAAGAAAACCCCAGGTCACCAATCATGAACTTCTCCCGATCCCATATCAAAATCCAAACGCGCGCCCGTGCCCGGCCAAAAGCCTAAAGCTCGTCGCAGTAGCTCACAAAGTCCAGCAGCTGAATCGCGTCGATGAAGGCCTGCTTGCGGCCCGGCTGGCGCAACGTGATGGTTACCGTGACGGCGCAGTTTTGTGTGCCCGAAAGCCCCTTGGTCAGCGAGAAATCCGAGTACTCGCACTCCCAGGTGTGCAGCTTCTTTAAGAGCTCTTTCACGTCGCCGTGGCTTTCAAGCTCGACGTACAAGTCGAAGGTCTTGGCGTTGTCGTGTAACCACTTGTCCAGCCCGCGCAGCGCCCAAAACGTGAGCACCACAAAGAGCATCGCGATCAGCGCTGCCTCGACAAAGCCGATGCCCACGGCCAGGCCAATACAGGCGCAGGCCCAAAGGCCTGCCGCCGTCGTGAGGCCGCGGACCTCGTTGCGGTGCGTGACGATGATCGTTCCCACTCCCAAAAAGCCCACGCCAGACACGACCTGCGCGCCAATGCGGTTGACGTCGCCGCGGGCCTCGGGAAAGGTCATGGCCACGTACTCGGCCACGATCATGGTCATGGCCGAGCCCAGGCACACAAGGACGTGGGTCTTGATGCCGGCCCCCTTGTTGCGGTACTCGCGGTCAAGGCCAATGACGACGCCGACCAAAGTGGCGAGAAGAACCCGCAGGAACATGGCCTGGTTGTCCCATGCGGCAACGGTCGCGCAGAAGCTAGAGAACCATTCGGACAGCATCGGGGCTACCGCCTGCCGCTACTCGTCGCCAAAGCTGATGCCCAAAAGCTTGGCCTCGCGCACCAGGTCGCTGTTGGGGTCGACGTACTTGAGCTTGCCGGCCACGTCCTCAAGGGGCACGCGGACCATCTGGCCGTGCTTCTGCGCGATCATGTAGCCGTACTGGCCCTCCAAGCAGCCGCGGGCTGCCTCGACGCCGCACTGGGTGGCAAAAATGCGGTCCTGGGCGTCGGGCGCGCCGCCGCGCTGGGTGTGACCGGGGACGGCCACGCGGATCTCGCGGCCGGTGCGGGCGGCGATCTCCTCGGCGATGTCATAGGCCACGGAGGGCTTGACGCGCGCGGCGACCTTGGCCTTGTAGGCCTTCTTCTTCATGGCCGCCTCTTCCTTAGAGATAGCGCCCTCGGCCACGACGACCACCGAGAAGCGGCCGCCGTTCTTGTCGCGCTCCTCGATGGCCTTGACCACGTTGTCCATGTCGTAGGGGATCTCGGGAATCAAGATGACGTCGGCGCCGCCGGCCACGCCGGCGTACAGGGGGATCCAGCCAACCTTGTGGCCCATGATCTCGATGACAAAGACGCGGCCGTGGCTGGAGGCCGTGGTGTGGATGTCGTCGATGCAGCGGGTGGCGACGTCAATGGCGCTGGTGAAGCCAAAGGTCATGTCGGTGCCGTAGGTGTCGTTGTCGATGGTCTTGGGCAGGGCGATGATGTTTAAGCCCTCCTCGCGCAGGCGGTTGGCCGTCTTGGTCGAGCCGTTGCCGCCCAGCATGAACAGGCAGTCAAGCTTGAGCTTCTTGTAGGTGTCGATCATGGCCGGGACCTTCTCGACACCGTCTGCCTCGGGGGTGTCCAGCAGCTTGAAGGGGGTACGCGAGGTGCCCAGGATGGTGCCGCCCTTGGTGAGGATGCCCGAGAAGTCGCGGCCCGTGAGCTCGCGGTAGCGGCCGTAAATGAGGCCCTGGTATCCGTCCTCGAAGCCGTAGATCTCGACCTTCTCCTTGGAGTTGTGCAGGATGGTCTTGACGATGCCGCGCATGGTGGCGTTAAGGGCCTGGCAGTCTCCGCCGCTGGTAAGCAATCCGATTCTGAGCATAGGACGTCCCCTCCTTTGTCTGCCGAGCGCCGGGCGCGCGCGGCCGCGATTGCGTGCAACCCCGCCATTATCGCCCTTGCGCGGGCCGAGTTCACCCCTGTTTTCCAACCAGTGATGTAAAAGGCGGGTTACCGGCCGGTTTTG
>CAVDXJ010000174.1:0-4490 GCA_963612765.1 Oscillospiraceae bacterium | reverse complement strand
CGATGCCGCGGATCGCGTTGGTAAAGGCGTGGCTCTCGCGCGGCTTGAAGTGCTTCTGCTCGACGTCCTTGAGCATGGGGATGGTGAAGACCAGCCACCAGCCCGCGGTGATCGCGAAGGCGATCTGCATCGCGGCCTGTAGGCTCATGCCCAGCGCCTCGTAGTTGAGCACGATCAGCAGGCACGCGATGAACGGCACGCAGCTGCCGATGTAGCCCCAGGCATAACCCTGGCTCGAGACCTCGTCCATGCGCTCGTCTGTGGTCGCGTCAATCAGCAGCGCGTCATAAAAGACCATCGACGAGTTGAGCGCCACCGAGCTTATGACATAGATGACGAGAAACGCCATCGCGCTTTTTGGCAGGCCCAGGGCCACCGTGGCCACCACGCCCGTGCCCACGCAGCCTATGATGAACTTCTTCTTCATGCCCTCCATGTCGGCGATCGACCCCAGGATGGGCATGAGAAGCGCGATGATCAAAGAGGCGATCGTCTCGGCGTAGCTCCACGCCACAACCGCGCCGCCGTCGGGCGACAGCGAGCTGAAGTAGATGGGAATGACGCTCGATGCCAACAGGACGAGCGCGGAGTTTCCCACGTCGTACATGATCCAGCTCTTCTCGGCGCGGGTAAGTTTCTGCTTTGCCATGATGTCCCATTCTTCGATATGGTCACTGATACGAACATTGATACAAGAATGCTACCCCCAATGTTTCCTATTTTAGGGGTGCGACAAGTAATGATTGGGTAAAACTGGGCTGACGTGACTTTGCGCGCCGCGTACGGTCGCCCGCTCGCTTAGAATGTCGTTTGTAACCAACGAAAAGAGGTCGCTATGCCCGCGGTTTTAACCCATGACTTTTTTGGCAGGAGCGTTTGCGAGGACGTCTCGGACCTTCTGTCTTTTAAGCGATTAGCCGAGAAGGACGCCTTCTTGCTGGGAAACCAGGGCCCGGATCCCCTGTTTTACCTGGTGGTCGACCCCTTGATGGGCAAGTGGAAGCCCCTGGGCAACGTTATGCACGACGCGCGCCCGGCACGTCTTATGCTGGCCATGCGCGCGGCGGCCGATCGCCTGGAGGGTCGCGAGGCCCAGATCGCCCGCGCCTACGTGGCGGGTTTCTCGTGCCACTGGCTGCTGGACTCCACCGTGCACCCCTTTGTCTACTTTTGGCAGTACGGCTTGACCGAGGCCGGCGTCGAGGGCCTGGACAAAAGCGCTTCTCAGAAGGTCCACGCAGAGATCGAGCGCGACTTTGACGAGGCCGTCCTGTACTCGCGCACCGGCATGACGGTGGCGCAGTACCGCCCCTACGAGGAGTGCCTCAAGGCCTCGTCCGAGGTCCTCTCGGCCATCGACAAGCTCTACTTCTACGTAGCGCTTTGGGCCTACGGCCGCGCCATCGACCCCAGGACCTTCTCGACCGCGGTCCACGATTTTCGCCTGGTCCAGCGCGCCTTCTACAGCGCTGGCCCCAAGAAACGCCAGCTTGTGGGCAGTATCGAGCGCCTGGCTACGGGCAGCCAATACTCCCTGTACGCCGCGATGTCGCACCGCGCGCGCAAGGAAGGCGCCAGCGACTTCGACAACCGCGAGCACAAGCCGTGGGAGAACCCCTTTACCCACGAGGTTGCCACCACGTCGTTCGAAGATCTCTTCTCGGCGGCCCAGCTGCGTGTCCTACCCACGATCGATGCCCTGGTTAATTGCGAGTTCGACAAGGCTGCGGCCGTCGAGCTTACCCAAAACATCAACTTCGAGGGAAGCTTTGCTGCCGAGGACGGGCCGTTTACCTGGTAAACGCTACCGATAACCGTTGCCATTTTGCCGACACGACCGTTTGCGTTGCGGGTTTGCTACCGCTCATCGCTCGGTCGTGTCGTTTTGTGCGCGGGGGTAGTAACCTTGTTTGTCGATATCAACTTCAACGGCGCAAGGGGAGGGCTCTTTGTATGGCCACATACGTGTTTTCTGATGTCCACGGTCACGCGGCGACCCTCAACCGCGTGCTGGACACCGTGAGCCCCTCCCAAGACGACGTCTTCTACTGCCTGGGCGACATGATCGACCGCGGCCCCGATCCCATCGAAGTGTTGCGCATCGTGCGCGGCTTGCCCAACGCCCACGTGCTCATGGGCAACCACGAGGACCTCATGATGGCGTGCCTGCGCGATACCGAAAGCCAGATCGACGCCTTTAACTGGGGCATGAACGGCGGCCAGACCACCTCTGACGGACTTGCCGCCGCAGGCGACGAGGCCGATGAGCTGGTTGAATGGGTCTCGGGCCTTCCGCGCGCCGCCTGGGCGCAGGTAGGGGAGAAGTCCTTCGTCTTTGCCCACGCGGGCCTTGACCCGGCCAACACCTTTATGACCGACATCTGGAACGACGTCTCGTTCCAGTCCTTGATTGACGCCCAGGACCCCGAGGACCTTCTTTGGATTCGCGAGGATTTTTGGGGTGCCGAGAAAAGCGGCCTGGTAGATACCGCGGGCAACGGCCCCATCGTCGTCGCCGGCCACACGCCCACGCCGTACCTTGAGCGCATGACCGCCCTTCTCGACCGTCCCGTGAGAAACGAAGACGGCCTGGCCCAGATGGTGTGCGTGGGCGCGAGCGACGCCACCGGCGGCGCGGCCGACAGGATCGACATCGACTGCGGCGCGGCGGGCGGCTTTGGCTTTGGCCAGGTCATGCTGCTTCGCCTTGACGACATGACCGAGTTCTACGAGCCCGTGCGCGAGGGAGAGTAAGCCCGTGTTTTCACCCAGCAACCCGCCCCGTCTTGTCGTCGTCGACGAGGACGGGACTTTTTTGGACCTTGGCGGCGAGGAATTCAGCCGCAATCGCTTTTCGCGTGTCTTTGCCAAGATGCAGGAGGCTGGCTGCCGCTTTGCCGTGGCAACCAGCAACCAAAGTTTCCAGGTCAAGGACATCTTTGGGTCCTTGGCGGCGCAGATTTCGCTGGTCACGTCCAACGGTGCCTACGTCGAGACAAACGGCGAGCTTCTCAGCCTGTCGACCTTGTCGCCCGCGGCGGTTGCCCGCGTGATCGCGGCGCACGAGAAGTACCCGCAGATCCCGCTGGCCGCCGTCTGCGCCGATGGCGCCTACTTCGAGACTTGCGCCAACCCGGACTTCGCCCAGAGCTTGGCCATTTACTCCCATCAGGAGAGGTTCGTCGACAGCCTGGCAGACGCCCCGGCCACCCGCGACGTCATGATGTACTGGTCGCGTATGCCGGCCGGCGAGCAGCGCGAGTCCATGGCGCAGCTGCAAGAGGCTTTGGGCGGCGATATCATCGTCGTGGACTCCGGCGTCGAGGACGGCTGGGGCTACTTCGACCTGGTCCAGCCCGGTGTCTCCAAGGCCACCGGCGCCCGCGTCCTTCTCGACCACTTTGACATCGACGCTGCCCAGGTCATGGCCTTCGGCGACGCCGACAACGATATAGAGATGCTGGAGCTTGCCGGCTGCGGCGTTGCCATGGGCAACGCTTCGGATAAAGTCAAGGCGCACGCCAACCTGGTGTGCGCGCCTTGCCGCGAGCAGGGCGTCCTTCGAGTCTTGGAGGACGTGTTTGGAATCGAGAATGACGGCTAACGTAAGCGTCCCGGCGCGAGACCTTCTTTGTGGCGCCGTGTGCGCCGACGTCGAGGCGGACGGCTGGGTCCGCCCTTCTCGCTTCACAAAAGAGCAGGTCAAGGCCTTGGGTAGCTGCCGCGCGTGGCACCCGGGGCTCTATCGACAGATGGCCGCCTGTACCGCGGGCATCTGCCTGGCCTTCGAGACCGATAGCTCTTGGGTGGACCTCGAGGTCTCCTTCGACCGCCTGCCGCGCGACTCGGCCTTCATGATCGACGCGGCCAAGAAGTACGAGGGCCGTGAGCGGCTGCTTTACGACGGCGTCTCGGCAGACGTCGACGGCAGTCACCTTAAGGTGCGCGAGCCGGATGACAACGACGTGGCCCACTTCATTCTTGATAATGCCCAAGGTGCCTCTGACTTGGGGATGCAGCGCCTCTTTGCCGTTGAGGCCCAAGCGCACACGGCCCGCATCTGGCTGCCGTGCCTTCGCGGTTGCCGGGTGCGCGCGCTTTCCGGCGACGGCAGCTACATCAGGCCGTTGCCCGCGCAGGGTGAGCTTCTCGTCTTGGGCGACTCCATCGCGCAGGGCTTCATCTCGCTTGACCCAGGTCTTACCTGGCCTGTTCTTCTCGCCCGCAAGTTCAAGCTTGACCTGGTAAACCAGGGTGTGGGCGGCCAGGTCTTCCAACCGGGCTCGCTTGTGGGCCTGCGTGACGCAGTGGCCCCGGCCAAGATCGTGGTCGAGCTGGGCGTCAACTACCGCTTCGAGCCCTGCCAGGCACTGCGCGTCCAGGCCGAGATCCAGACCTACCTCTACGAGGTCGCAAGCGCCTGGCCCGGCGTCCCAACCTGGGTCATCACGCCCATGCCCCACACCCAAAACGTCTGGCCCTCGCACCCG
>CAVDXJ010000173.1:0-4504 GCA_963612765.1 Oscillospiraceae bacterium | reverse complement strand
CTTAGCCCTGACGCTGCTTGTGGCGCGGGTTCTCGCAAATGACGTAAACCTTGCCGTGGCGACGAATGACCTTGCACTTGTCGCACATCTTCTTGACCGAAGGACGTACCTTCATTAGTCATTCCTTTCGGTAGTTCTAATACATCTATGTCATCGCCCAGCCGCTGGCGCTTATATCCCAGGCTGTGGAGGACGCTTACTTATAGCGATAAGTAATGCGGCCTCGGGTCAAATCGTAGGGAGAAATCTCCACTACAACTTTGTCACCAGGCAGGATACGGATGTAATTCATCCTGATCTTGCCAGAAATGGTGCAAAGAATGGTCTTTCCGTTCTCAAGCTCAACATTAAACATTGCGTTGGGCAAAGGCTCGATGACCTTGCCCTCAAGCTCGATAGCGTCTTGCTTGCTCAAGTTAGTACCCTCTCTACGCCGTGACAGCGACCATCAATCTTACCGAAACATCAGAAAAATTTCCACGGGCATGTAAAAACGTCCACAACGTCAACAACACCCGCGTGTTTTGTGCTATAGGGGCCTACTGCTGACCGCCCTGCATCTCACACCAGGGGCCCTGCTCGTCTGCCGTCAAGATCACGGGGCCGTCGTTGGTGATGGCAACCGTGTTCTCGTAATGGGCAGCCGGTTGGCCGTCGCGCGTAACAACCGTCCAGCCGTTTTGCAGGGTCTTGCAGTCGTAGGTGCCCATGGTGATCATGGGCTCGATCGCAATGACCATGCCGGCCTGCAGCTTAACGCCGCGCCCGGGACGACCGTAGTTGCGGACCTCGGGATCCTCGTGCATCACGTGGCCAACGCCGTGGCCAACGTAATCGCGCACGACCCCATAGCCGTTCTCCTCGGCCAGGGTCTGGACCGCGGCGCCAATGTCACCCAGACGATTGCCGGGGACGGCCTGCTCGATGGCGGCCTTAAGGCAGTCGCGGGTGCACTCGCAAAGACCGCGGTTGGCCTCGCTGGCCTCGCCCACGTAGAAGGTCCAGGCGTTGTCCCCTACCCAGCCGCCAAAGGTGGCGCCGGTGTCAATCGAGATGATGTCCCCCTCGTTGAGGACAATCGCCGGGGACGGAATGCCGTGGACGATCTGCTCGTTGACCGAGGCGCAGATGCTGGCAGGAAAACCGCTGTAGCCCTTGAACGTAGGCACGGCCTGCTGCGAGCGAATGAACTTCTCGACAGCTTGGTCCAGGTCATAGGTCGAGACGCCGGGCTTGATAAGAGAGCCACACAGACGAAGAGCCGCCTTGGAGATAGCTCCGGCGGCCTTCATCTGCTCAATCTCTTGGGGAGTCTTGATGCGAATCATAAACCGAGAAGATCCTTTACCTGCGCATAGACCAGGTCGACAGCGCGATCGCCGTTGACCTCCTTGAGGATGGAGTGGCCCTTGTAGTACTCGACCAAGGGTGCGGTCTGCGTGTGGTAGGTGTCAAGACGACGCTGGATGGTCTCGGGCTTGTCGTCGTCGCGCTGGTACATCTCGCCCTTGCAGCGCGGGCACTCGCAGGTGCCAGCGGGAGCGGTGTAGCCGCAGCTCTTGCAGGTACGGCGAGAGCTCAGACGAAGGACAACGGACTCGTCGGGAACGTCGACGAGAAGGGCGGCGTCAAGCTTGAGGCCCATCTCGGCAAGCTCGGAGTCCAGGGTCACGGCCTGCGCGGTGTTGCGGGGGAAGCCGTCCAGGATAAAGCCCTTCTGGGCATCGTCGGCGGCAAGGCGCTCCTTGACCAGGTCGATGACCAGGGAGTCGGGCACGAGCTGGCCAGACTCCATGTAGCTCTTAGCCTTAATGCCAAGCTCAGAGCCGGCCTTAACGGCCGCGCGCAGAAGGTCGCCGGTAGAGATGTGGGCAAAGCCAAACTCGGCAACGAGCTTCTGGCCCTGCGTTCCCTTGCCGGCACCGGGTGCGCCGAGAAGAACAATGTTCATGTCTTCGTGCCTTTCTCCTAAAAAAGGGGCAGACGAATTATTACGTCTGCCCCTACAAAATGCTTACTTGAAGAAGCCGTCGTAGTTATGCATCTTAAGCTGACTCTCAATGGAAGACAACGTATCCATTGCAACGCCAACCATGATGAGGACCGACGTTCCTCCAAAAGCCTGGATCAGGGAGTTACCCGTGAACCAGAAGATGATCGTTGGCACCACAGCCAGAACAGACATGAACAGGGCACCAGGCAAGGTGACGTGGTCGATGACGTTCTTGATGTAGTTGGCGGTAGCCGTGCCCGGACGAACGCCGGGGATGAAACCGCCCTGCTTGCGCAACTGGTCTGCAGTCTCGGTGGGGTTGAAGACCATCGAGGAGTAGAAGTACGCAAAGGCAACGATCAGGACAACCGAGAGAACCCAGTTGATCCAACCAGACGAGAGCGCATTGGCAAAAGTCTGGACCCAACCCACGTTGGGGAAGAACACCGCGATCTGGGCCGGCAGATACAGGATTGCGGAAGCAAAGATGATCGGCACGACGCCGGCAGTGTTCACCTTGATGGGAAGGTAGGTGGACTGGCCACCCATCATCCTACGGCCAACAACACGCTTAGCGTACTGGATGGGGATACGCCTCTGGCCGCGCTCGACGTAAACGATGAGCGGGATGATCGCAACGATGACGACCATGGTGACAACAGTCAGGATGATGTTGCCGCCGGAGGTCACAGAAGAGATCAGAGACGTGGGCAGGCCGCTCATGATGTTCGCGAAGATGATGAGCGACATACCGTTGCCGATACCGCGCTGGGTGATGACCTCGCCCAGCCACATGATGATGATTGCACCAACAAGCATGGTAAAGACAACGATGAAGTTCTCCAGAAGCTCGGGGATACCCATGTCCTGGAAGGAGACGCCGTAGCTCCTAAAGAGGAACAGGTAGCCAACGGCGTTGAGCAGAGCAAGGCCAATGGTGAGGTAGCGCGTGTACTGCGTAATCTTACGCTGACCGGCCTCACCCTCCTTGGCAAGCTCGCCAAGAGACGGAATCACCGTCTGCATCAACTGCAGAATAATCTGCGCGGTGATGTAAGGCATGATTCCGAGGCTGAAAACCGACATGCGGGAAAGCGCGCCACCAGAGAAGAGGTTGAGCACGGCCATGGCTCCGCTCGAGGACAGGCCGGACTGATAAGCGCCCAGCATATCCTGGAACGGTGCACCCGGAACAGGAAGGTAAGCGCCAAACCTATAGAGCAGCAGGATGCCGCACGTAAGGAGGAGCTTCTTCCTCAATTCCGGAACGCGAAAAGCGTTGGCAAGTCCCTTTAGCACGCCTGCTCGACCTTTCCACCGGCCGCCTCAATCTTAGCCTGGGCAGAGGCGGAGACCTTGTCGACCTTGACGGTGAGCTTCTTGGTCAGCTCGCCGTCGCCCAGAACCTTCACGAGCTCGAACTGGCTCTTGATGACGTTCTTGGCGAGAAGAGCCTCGGCGTCGACGGTCTCGCCGTCGGCAAAGAGCTCCTCAAGACGGGAGACGTTGACCGGGGTGTACTCGGTGCGGTTGTGGTTGATGAAGCCGGGAAGCTTAGGAAGGCGCATAGCCAGGGGCTGCTGGCCACCCTCGAACCCGGACCCCTTGCCGCCGCCGGAGCGGGAAAGCTGACCCTTGTTACCGCGGCCAGCGGTGGTGCCGTGGCCAGAAGAGTTGCCGCGGCCAATGCGCTTGCGGTTCTTGCGCGAGCCCTCAGCGGGACGCAGATCGTTGAGCTGCATAGTGAGTGACTCCTAGTTCTCTACAACATCGACAAGGTGCTTGACCTTGAAGATCATTCCACGGATGCTCGGGTTGTCCGGCTGCTCGACAGAATCGCCGATCTTGCGCAGACCAAGAGCCTTGCAAGTAGCGGTCTGATCCTTCTTGACGCCACAGACGGCGCTGCGGACAAGAGTAATCTTGAGGGACTGAGCCATTTTTAGTTCTCCTTCCCGACGAACATCTCGGAGACGGTGATGCCGCGACGCTCGGCGACCTTCTCCGGGCTGGAGAGCTCCTTCAGGCCCTCGGCGGCGGCCTTAATCATGTTAAGGGCGTTGTCGGTGCCGAGAGACTTAGAAAGAACGTTGGTGATGCCAGCGAGCTCGAAAAGCGGACGGACGGGGCCGCCGGCGATGACACCGGTACCCTCGACAGCCGGCTTGATGAGGACGCGGCCTGCACCGTAGTGGCCCTCAACGGTGTGAGGAACGGTGCCGGAAGCGGTGACGTCAACGTGGAACATGTTCTTCTTGGCGTCCTCGACAGCCTTAGAGATGGCCAGAGGCACCTCAGCGGACTTGCCCATGCCAAGGCCCACGTTGCCCTTGCCGTCGCCCACGACCACGAGGGCGAGAAGGGACATACGACGGCCGCCCTTGACGGTCTTAGAAACGCGGTGAATGTAGACGACGCGCTCCTGAAGATCCGTATCCTGCTGGCGCTTACGATCACGTGCCATTGAATCCTCCTAGAACTTCAGGCCCGCGTTGCGGGCACCGTCTGCCA
>CAVDXJ010000172.1:0-4511 GCA_963612765.1 Oscillospiraceae bacterium | reverse complement strand
GCGAGCTCCTTCCAGACCTTGCGGTGGTCGCCCACGTTGATGAACAGAGTCGCCTCGCCGCGCTGGACGTACGCCAAGAGCTTCTCGCAAATGGCGCAAAACAGCTCGGACTGTGCGCCGGCCCCGCCAACGGACAGCAGGTAGCGCACTGCGCCGCCGCCCTGCACGCGGTTACGGCGCGCCTCACAATCTGCTTCGATGTTTGATACTAACTCGTGGTCGATGTAGTGGCCCGTGTAGGCAATGGCGTTATCGGGCATGGGCTTCAAGGCGTGGCCCGGCCACATGCCGCGCAGCTCTTTGTAGCCCAGGTAGGCGCCGGGGGTCTGGACGGTGTGGATGGAGCCCTCGGCCAGGTGAAGGGCCATGGGCCAGTTGTCGGGGATGGCGTTGACCACGTGCGTCATGCCCGCGTGGACGGCTGCCTGGCTGGGCCACGCGTGGGTGCCAATGTAGGGGACGTCGGCGGGCAGGTCGCGGAAGAGCGGCACGCACAGCTCAGCGTTCTTTTGGTCGCCCGCGTTGTACGAGAGTTTCTTGAAGCCCTCGGAGTTCAGGGGCTCCCAGACCAGCGCGTTGAACGGCGGCACGGCCTGTGACATGCGCGAACCCATGGAGTAGAGCTTGTTTTGGTACGCGATGACCTTCGACCCGGTTGACTTTGAGAAGCTGGCCAAGTCAAACCAGTACGGCGTGAAGCCCATCGCGCGGGCGGCGCTGGCCATGGCCATACTAATGCGGTAGTGGCCAAAACCCATGCGAATGTTGCCCACTACCAGGGGCTTTCCTACGGCGCCGGCGATGGTGCGCGGGGTCTCGGGCGGTACCGGCGAAGCCGCCGCGTCTGCGTAGAGGTCCAGGCCTCCCGCGCCCGTCTCGTCCATAACCAGGTTCTTCACGCCCAGGATGTCGCCGATGGCGGGGGTATTTTCGGCGCGAAGGTGATAGACGGTGGCAGAGTCGTCGCCAAACTTTTTGATATAGCCCTCTTTGCCACGGCAGGCTTTCTCGTAAACCTTGGGGTCCTGCTCGTTGCCAAAGACGCTTGCCGCCCGATCCTTACCGTCCGCCATTGTGGCCTCCTTGACCGCTTGTGTCGTGGGTGATAGTCTGACTATCATTATGATAGACAGGCTATCACGCCCAAGGAGGACGTTCAAGTGGCAGCTCAAAAACAGGCACAGACGGCAGACGGCGAGAAGACCGGCGCAGACGGCAGCGCGGCCGGCGGCGAGAAGGTCTGCGACCTTGACGCGCTCACCCCGCGCGACGAGGCCCTGGTAGCCGCCGCAGCCGACGTCTTTCTCGCCCGCGGCATCGCCGACGTCAAGATGACCGATATCGCTCGCTCGGCCGAGGTGGGCGTGGCCACGTTGTACCGGCGCTTCTCGACCAAGACCGATCTGGCCGTGCTGGCGGCCAGTCTGCTGTGGCGCCGCTTCAACCAGCAGATTCATACCCTGGTTGAGTCCAACGACTTCCTGGCGCTTGGCGGCTTCGATCGCCTGGACGCCCTTCTCGGCGCCTACCGCGATGCGTACCTTATGCACGCGGAGTTCATGCGTTTCTTGGACGAGCTGGACCACCTGGTCTTGTCCGAGCACACGCCGACTGCGCGCCTGGCCTGCTACGGCGCCGAGGTCGACAGCTTCTACCTGGTGTTTGACGACGCGTATCTGCTGGGCCGGATGGACGGCTCGATCACGCGCGAGGTCGACTTCCCGGTCTTCTACCACGCGCTTGCCCACGCCTTGACCAGTGTGGCGCAAAAGCTGGCCCGCGGTGAGGTCATTCCTTCCGACGACTTTGCCGCCCAGGCCAACGCGGCCGAGCTGGACAACCTGATTTTCATGGCCAAGTGCACGCTTTCGAGCAAGATCTAGCGCATTCGTACTGCCTTTGAACTGCGGTTTATTTGAGCGTTACGCGCAGACAAGCGCGACTGGAATAGATTGCGCGGCTCCGGCACTAGCCGCCCCGCGCCAGGCGAAAGGGGTTTCGATGGGCAAGAAGGGCGGCGCCAAGGCGCGCTCTGGCAACGAGCGCAACCTGCGACTCTTTGCCGTGGGCCAGCTGGGCTGGGCAATTCTATCTGGCGTTATTAGCAACTGGTTGGTGTATTACTACATGCCGAGCGACACGATGCTCTCACAGGGCATGAAAATCTTTATCACTCAGGGCGTGGTTTTTGCTGGACTTACCGTGATCGGCGTCATCACCGCGTGTGGCCGTCTGCTCGACGGCTTTATCGACCCTTTCATCGCGTCCAAGTCCGATTCGTGCCGCCACCCGCTGGGCCGCCGCATCCCGTTTATGCGCTATGCCGCGGTGCCGTTTGGTGTCATGACCGTTGTGGTGTTCATCTCGCCGGTAAACGGTGAGTCTGCCGTCAACAACGTGGCTCTGTTCGTGAGCCTCATGCTCTTCTATATCACGCTGTCGCTGTACTGCACGCCGTTTAACGCACTCATTCCCGAGCTGGGCAAAAGCCAAGAGGATCGCATCAATCTTTCAACCTATATCTCGGTTACGTACTTTATTGGCACCGCGATGGCCTACCTGGTGACCGCCATCGACGGTGTGCTTGAGCCGGCTTTGGGCGCCGTGTGGTCCTTCCGCGCCACGGTGGGAATTCTGGCCGCCGTCGCCATCATTTGCATGTTGGTCCCGGCCTTTGGCATCAACGAGAAGGAAGCCTGCGGCGAGCCTGTTCCTTCCACGACCCCCATGGGCCAGTCGGTCGTGCGTACCTTCAAGAACCGCGAGTTCCAGGTCTTCGAGCTTTCCGACGTCTTGTACTGGGTTTCGATCACCATGTTCCAGACGGGCCTGCCGTACTACATCACCGAGCTCATGGGTTTCGACGACTCGATGACCTTTGTGTTCTTTGCCCTCATGACCGTGGTATCGCTGGTTTTCTATGGCCCGGTCAACGTGATGGCCAAGCGTATGGGCAAGAAGAAGCTCGTAGTCTTCGCGTTTTTCTTCTTCTGCGTGGCCTTTGCCGTAACGTCTGCCTGCGGTCAGTTTGGCATCCCGGCAATGGTCTGGGGCGTTGCCGTGGCCGTGCTGGCCGCGATTCCCATGGCAGTCCTGGGTATCTTGCCGCAGGCTGTTCTGGCCGATATCGCCGAGGCCGACGCCATCGAGGCCGGCGAGCACCGCGAGGGCATGTTCTATGCTGCCCGCACCTTTAGCATGACGCTGGGGCAGACTTTGGCCATGATCTTGTTCACTTCCATATCCACCGCAGGTCAGACGGGGTATCGCATGACGGCTCTTGTCGCTACCGCCTTCTGTCTGGTGGCCGCCGTGGTCTTCTCTCGCTATCACGAGGACCGCGTGCTGGGTGCAATTGAGGCATCTGCTAAGAAGGACGGCGAGTAAATCATGAAGTCGCAGATCAATTTGCATGTTGAGTATGAGGCCGAGGGCGCGACGCGCTTTGTCGAGGTGGACGTCGCGGGTGACGCCCGTCCTGCCGAGAATGCCCGTGAGCTGGGGATTTGTACCGTGCGCAACGGCGATACGTGGCGCGTGCGCGTGACCCCTGCCATGCCGGTGACCGTGAACAGCGTCGTGGCCACGCTTGAGTGCGACGTGCGCGGCGCGCAGGCCATCTACCTTAACGGTTACCAGTCCTGGACCGATAGCGTCGAGCGCCCGGTATGGGCCTCGATGCCGGGCCTCAAGTTTGTTCCGCGACCGGTTGTTGAGAAGTACTCCCTGGACTGGAGCGGAGACTACCGTTTTACGCGAGAAGATCCGTTGCCTGGCCACCAGCACGGTTTTGGTTATGGCTACCTGCGCTTTATTGACCATGTTCTTCTCGCCGGATCGCTGGACGAGAACAACGGCTTTACGGTAATCCGCGAGGATGCCCCGCGCAACCAGCTGATCTTTGAGAAGGAGGCTCCCCTGGGCGAGCTGCCCGCAGGAGAGGCCTACGAGCTCATGGGTCTGTTTGTGGGGGAGGGCAATTTGCCGCGGATGCTTGACTCCTGGTTTGACGCAAG
Organism: Oscillospiraceae bacterium; assembly: GCA_963612765.1. Taxonomy (GTDB): domain Bacteria; phylum Actinomycetota; class Coriobacteriia; order Coriobacteriales; family Atopobiaceae; genus Paratractidigestivibacter. The sequence goes on along the minus strand of CAVDXJ010000172.1, from coordinate 495 downwards.
CGGTGTGAGCGCACTGCCCGCCCGCAAGGTCTTTGGCTACACCAGCTGGTATCGTCACTACGGCGATATCGACCAAGGTAAACTGCTGGCCGACCTGGCGGGCCTGGACAAGGTGACCGCCGCCACGGTTCATCTGGGCGCTGACGTGTTGTTCCAGGTGGACGACGGTTACGCAAAGGTTGGCGACTGGTTAAGGCCCGACGCCGAGAAGTTCCCGGATGGGATGGCCGCCCTGGCCTCGTCGGCGCACGAGAAGGGCATGCTGGCGGGCCTGTGGCAGGCGCCGTTTATCTGCGAGCGCGAGAGCCGCCTGGCTGCCGAGCACCCGGACTGGCTTTTGGGCCTGCCGGGTTCGGAAGGGGCGAACTTCAACTGGTCCGGCGCCCTGGTGCTTGACACGCAGAACCCCGAGGTGCGCGCCTATGTGGCCGAATGCCTGCGCGTAGCCACGGCCGAGTGGGGCTTTGACCTGCTCAAACTCGACTTCTTGTTTGC
>CAVDXJ010000171.1:0-4514 GCA_963612765.1 Oscillospiraceae bacterium | reverse complement strand
GTTCACCCCTGTTTTCCAACCAGTGATGTAAAAGGCGGGTTACCGGCCGGTTTTGAGTGGCTTTGAAGGCTGCCTCGGGCGGGCGCTTTATACTGAGAAGATCTTTTCTGGCCCGCCCAAACAGGGGAGAAGACCATGTACGACCGAAATAAAGAGATTGACGAGGCCATTGCCGCGGGCCAGCGGGCCCTGGACGCCCTAAACGACGCGGCTGACTCGCTGGACTCCGCGCAGCGCTGGGGCATCGTCGACATCCTGGGCGGCGGCTTTATCACCAGCGTGGTCAAGCACTCGCGCCTGGGCGATGCCAACCACGCACTGGCGGCCGCCCGTCAAGAGATCATGACCTTCTCGTCCGAGCTGACCGACGTTCGCGAGCTGGCCCATCTCAATGCCAATGTCTCGTCCATCAACGCGCTTTTTGACATCGCTTTTGACAACCCCTTGGCCGACATCATGGTCCAAAAGGACATGAGCGACGCGGCCGACCGCGTGCAAGAGGCCATTGGTAAGGTCGAGGAAGCCTTGTGTCGGCTTGAGGCGGCCCGTCGGGGGTAAATCGCATGGCATACAATCTTTGTATGGGACACCACTAAAAGAAGTATTTTACCTATTGCGCAGTGAAGCCTACGATAAGCGAGAAGCCCGGCGAGAGAGGCCGGGCGAATCGTGTTTTGGAGGCTCGTATGGTTTTAGGTCTTGGCGCTCCCGAGTTGATTGTTATCCTGCTGGTCGCCCTTGTTCTGTTTGGTCCCAAGAACCTGCCCAAGCTTGGAAGCGCCGTGGGCAAGACGGTCAAGAACTTCCGCGAGGGCATGGAGACCGACGAGGACGCCGCGCCTGCCGCCGCGCCCGCCAAGGCCACCGCGAAGAAGACCCAGGCCAGCAGTACCGCCGCTCCCGCCGAGGAGGTCATTGCCGACCCCGACGATGACGACGTCGACGCCCCCGACGCCGAGTAGCCCCTCTCACAACCTCGGATTTCCCCGCGACCCCCGGACCCCTCCTCCCCGTCCGGGGGTCTTCTCCGTACCGCTAAACGATGGCGGGACCTAAATCGCAGATTCGCCCCTGTTTGAAGCGCTTTATCTGCGATTTTGGTCCCGCCAACGAAAGGGGCGGCCGGGGGAGTCGCTCCCCGGCCGCCGCCTCGGTCGATGTGCCGCTCTGCGTTGTCTGCCGTTACGGGATCGTGACGGTGTAGGTGTTGAGGGTCTCGTAGGTCTCCATGTCGTAGACAAGCAGCTCAAGCTGGATGTTCTTCAGGTCGTCCACGGACGTAAGGTCGTTAAAGGCCAAGAACTCGTTGGCGCTGGCGCCCGCCAGGAGGGTCGTGGAGAAGAAGCAGTCCTGCATGACTTTGTCCACCGCACATCCGCCGTCGGGCGCGTAGACGCCCAGTTTCTTGTCGCCGTTGTTGGTGATGGCCAGCGTGATGCCCGCCTGGCCCCAGTCGTCCGTGGCCTTGGCCGTGGCGTCGATCGTCACGTAACCGTCGTCGGCGATGTTGACCGCGGGGTCAATGGGGGTGCTGGTCGCGCCGGTGTCGGTGCCGTCGACGATGCCCTCGCCCTCGCCGGCGGTCGCCTGGGCCTTGCGGTCGGTCTCGATCTTGTCGGCCAGGGAGTCGTCGCCCTTCTTGAAGATGAAGGTGCCGCTGTCGGCCGCGTAGGTCAAGGTGTCGCCAGAAAGCTCAAACGTGCCCTTCTCGCCGGCGTAGCTCATGGTGGCGTTGGTCTTGTCCCAGGTCAGGTCCTCGACGGCGCCAAAGAGGTCGATGGTGGCCGTTCCGTCGTCGCCCAGGTGCAGGATGAATTTGACGCCCAGGTCGGCCATGAACTTGACGTCGTCGGCGGTAAGCTCCTCGCCTTCGGACTTGCCGCTGGTGAGCTCCCAGTAACCCACCATGTTGGCGCCCTTGGCCGCCGTACCGCCGCTCCCGCCGCCCGAGCAGCCAACAATCGCCAGACACATCGCCACCGCGCACAGGGCGCAGGTGAGCAGGGATACGATTCTCTTCTTCATGACGGTCTCCTCTCGGTCGTGCCTTTTGGTTGCGAGAAGGACGGCCGAGGGCTTCTCGCCGCCGCCCCTTCTCCTTCTGCTTCGATTGTCGAGAAAGACCCGTTTGGCGAGAAGAACCCCGCGGCTCCAAGGAATTCCCTGGTTGGGCCGCGGGGCTTAAAAAAAGCTTGAAAATTGCGCCGCCGGATCAGCGGTACCGGGTCCGGGCCTTAGAACGGCTCGATGGTGAAGCTACGGGTCACGGTCTGGCCGGGCGCCGCCACGATGCAGCCGCGCTTGTGCTCAAGCACGTCGTCCTCATCCGAGCAGGTAGACAGGCCGCCCCAGGGCTCGATGGCCACAAAGTCGCCGGCGGGCTTGCTCCACACGATCAGGTAGTCGAAGTCGGTAAACTCAAGGCGCACGCCGCGGTCGCCGGCCTGGTTGGTAAGCGTGGCCGAGCGCGACTCGAGCACGTCGTAGATCTTCTCGGCAAAGCCAAAGAGGTCGTGCGTGATGGGCAGGACATCGGTGCCCGCGGTGGGGGACTCCTCGCGGTCCTCGACGTCGATCAGGCCGGTCGAGGGCACGGCGCGGCACAGCGTCGAGGTCTCGGGCTTCTCGAAGCGCACCAGGTAGTCGTCGTAGGACTCGCCGTCGGCGATGGGGCAACGAAAGCCCGGGTGGCCGCCGATGAAGAAGGGCATGTCCTCGTCGCCGGTGTTGGTGACGGAGTAAGTCACGGTCAGGCGGCCGTTTGCCACCGCGTAGGAGGCGTCCAGGGTAAAGGCAAAGGGGTACTGGGCCAGGGTTGCCTCGGAGCTAACCAGGCGGTAGGTCGCGGCGTTCTGGCTGGATTCGACCAGGTCAAAGGTGCTGCTGCGGGCAAAACCGTGGCGCGCGAGGCTGACCTTCTTGCCCGAGGCGGTCACGGCCCGGCCGTCGCGCAGGCCGCCGCAAACGGGAAAGCAGATCGGCGCCTGGCCCGACCAAACGGCCGGGTCTGCCTGCCAAAGGTACTCGACGCCGTCGCGCTTGATCGAGGTAAGCGAGCCGCCCTCGCCGGTAAGACCGACGCTGAGCTTGCCGTCCGAGATAGTGATGTCCATGGTGAGCCTCCTTAAGGCTGTTTGCCGGTGGTAGCCAGTTGACTATATGCCCGTTTGGGCGAGCGCGGCCACCGGGTAGGTGAGCGGCACGAAAGCCAAAGGAAAGCGGCGGGCGGCGTTACGGGCGAGTGGCGCGGCGCGAACCACGAGGTTTTTCGAAAAGATAAGAGTGGACAGCTGCTTTGGGTTTCTCGGTAATCGAGAAGACCCTGTCAATGCTCCATAAACCCTTCACGCGTGGCTCTGTGGTGGAGATAGTTTCACAATTGATACAAAGCCGCTAGTTTTAGGTGCCTCGTCAGTGGTTTTTGGACCCTTATCGAGAGTCACCGTTTGAAAACCCGCAGGTAGATGGCTCGTATTTTTGACGCCCGGCGGAATGAGCCTCCAAATTTACTGACAAGGCCCCCAAAACTAGCAGCGTCCCGCGCGGGGGTATAGTTGACCGGGTCGTGGAAGATGGCGAAAGGGTCCTCATATGAGTAGACAAAGCGCGGGCGACGGCGAGAAGAGCGAAGTGCCCGAAGGGTTCACGTTGGCATTGGCGCTGGTAGATGCCGTACCGGTGGCGTTCTTCTGCGCGAGTGCGGTGGTCTTTGGTGCCCGTGCGGCAAGCCCGCTGTTTGTCGCCGGCTCCGTGGTGGCGTTTGCGGGCGGCGCGGGCAAGGTTTGTTGGAAGCTCCTTATTGCTGTCGCGCGGCGTAACGTCGCCTGGCTCAACAAACAGATGCGCTACGTCATGCCGGTGGGGTTCGCGCTTATGATTGCCGGAGTTGTTATCAACCACGCGCAGGTAGCTGGCTTGTTGGCTGGTCTTGTGCGCTTGCCGTCGCTGGCGTTCCTGATCGTCTGGTTTGCCTGTATGTGTGCCATGGGCTACTTCGCCGGCCACCGCGACCAGAGCAGCGCGCGCTCCAACTGGATCGAGCAATGCGTGAACGCCTGCGGCCAAGCCGCTCTTTTGGCCGCCCTTTTGCTCGCAAGATAGGTCACGCAAAGCAAAAAATACGATATTGGGAATCCGGAACGCGGATTTTAGGGTTGACCGGTCTTTAGGCGATTTGCGACCTGGGGTTTTGTCGTTGCAACCCCGGGTTAACGTGCGCCCGGGCGAATTGGATTCCCAATATCGTAATTTTCTTCTGGCGGGGAGGTTTCTGGGCCCCGCAGCGGCCTAACCCAGCTCGCCGAGAAGGGCGACGGCACGCTCGGCCAGGGGAGAGAGGGTGCGCTGGGCCTGCCAGACCACGGCCAGACGCGACTCCAGGTCCTTGCAGCGCAGTTCCTTGATGTAACACTCGCCGGTGTCGGCCACGCGGATCAGCGAGCGAGCGACCAGCGCGATTCCCATGCCCTCGCGGGCCCACAGGGCGGCGCTCATCTGGTCGGCGGTCTGCACGG
>CAVDXJ010000170.1:0-4553 GCA_963612765.1 Oscillospiraceae bacterium | reverse complement strand
GGTACTCCTCCTCGGGCTCGGTCATGATGAGCGCGATCCAAGGGGGCATGCGCCAAAAGCGCAGAGCCGATATGCCGCAGATGATGGTATTCATAGGCGGTTCGTACCCAATTCGACCCACAGAGAATCCGTCGAAAATCAAAATCGCGATAAATGTGCCTCCACGCCAGTATTGGCCGAGTAGACAAGAGTCCCGCAGGCATCTGACCTGCGGGTTTATCTTAAGAATACGTGAGGATACTTGTCTCAATTGATTTTGGAGGCACATTTGTCGCGTTTTTCAAAAACCGGGGCGACGGATGGGTGTCCGCCGCCCCGGCTGGGGTCGCGCTAGCTATGTCGCGCGGGCGCGTTACTCGTTGTCGGCCCAGTTGGACTTCTGCTGGCCCTTCTTCTTGACCAGGACGTAGGCCGGGTTGGGCTGGCTCACGCGGCGCCAGGTCGCCGAGTCGCGGCACTCCCCCGCCACGGCCTCGACCTGCGTCTCGCCCTCGGGCAACGGGATGAACAGCTTAAAGATGTGCGGGTTCTTGGGGTCCTCGGCCACGGTCTGGACCAACTTGCCGTTGACGTAGAAGTCGACGCTCGGCTGGTTAGAGTAAGCCTTGACCGTGATGGAATCGGCACAGCGCTCCTCAAAGCGCTTGGAGCACACGTGCACAAACGGCTCCTTGCTCCACCAGGCCTTATAAATGAAGAACGCGTCCTTCTTGGTCTTGCGGTCGAAGGTCACCAGGCCCTTGTGGTTCATGCCGGGCTCGCCGCCCTGGTCGCGGGCGTCGGCCGCAAAGTCAAACATGTTCCACACGTGCGTGGCCCAGAAGTACGGCCTCTCGGAGAAGAACTTTGCCATGTACTCGTGGTAAACGCACTGGTATTCCTCGGTGTGGTCATTGCGGCGCGGCTTCTCGGAGTGCAGGTTGGGCATAGCCTCGCAGCCGTACTCGCTCATGCCAATGGCGCGCTTGGGGTGCACCAGGCGCCAGAACCCAAACCACGCCTTGTTGAGCCACAAACCGGGCACGTACCAGCCAAGATACAGGTTCCACGCCACCACATCCGAGACAAACGCGCTCTTGTTGAAGGGCCCGCACATGGCATAGCACGCCAGCGTCGTAGGACGCGACGGGTCCATCTTGTGCACTAGGTCGTTAAGCACACGGTGGTTGTCCAGCATGTCGGCCTTGTCCTTGGTCGAGATGGTGATCTCGTTGGAAAGGCCCCACACGCAGATGCTCGCGTGGTTGTAGTTCTGGACAATCAGCTCGTGCATCTGGTCAAGCGTGTTCTGGCGGCCGTTGGGCATGTGCTCGGAGATATACGGGATCTCGGCCCACACAACAAAGCCGGCCTCGTCGCAGGCATCATAAAACACCTGGTTGTGCTGGTAGTGAGCCAGACGCACCGTGTTAGCGCCGATCTCTTTGATGATCTGAATATCCTCAAGGTGCTGCTCGGGCGTAAGCGCGTTGCCAATGCCCTTGCGGTCCTGGTGGCGAGAAACTCCGCGCAGCGGGTAGGCACGGCCGTTCAAGAAGAAGCCCTTGTCGGGGTCGATGTGGAACGAGCGCACACCAAAGCGGGCGGACACCTCGTCGACCACGGTACCGGCAGCGTCGAGAAGCTCGAGCTTGGCCGTATAGAGATACGGGTCATCCACGCCGTCCCAGCGATGGACGTCGGCAAGCGCCAGGGTCACGTCAGTGCCCTCACCGGCCGCGACCTGAGCGCCAGCGGCATCGACCAGGCTCACGCGCACGCGCGCCGCCTCGGCCGCGGGACCTTCGACCCAGGACTCGACCTGGACCTGGGCGTCCTTCTCGCCGTCCTCGATGTGCGGGGTGACCTTGAGACCAGGGGTGCCGTAGTAGTCCAGGGCAAAGTGCGTGACCGAGACGACCAGCAGGCGCACGTCGCGGTAGATGCCGCCGTAGAAGGTGAAGTCGGCCTTCTGCGGGTAGACGCGGTCGTTCTTGGAGTTGTCGACAGCGACCTTCAGGGTGTTCGCGCCCGCGACCAGCGCCTCGGTGACGTTCACGCGGAAGGTCGAGTAGCCGCCGTCGTGGTGGCAGACGGCCTCGCCGTTGACCTCGACGTCGGCCGAGGCGTTGACGCCCTCGAACTCCAGGTAGACGACCTGCGCGGCGGGGTCGAACTCGGGCGCGTCAAAGCTGCGCTCGTAGGTGCAGGTGCCGCGCCAGTAGTCGTTGCCGCCGTCCTGGCCGTCGATGGCGTTCCATGTGTGGGGCACATCGACCTTCTCCACGGCGCCGGTAGGGCCCGTGAAATCCCAGCCCTCGTTCAAGTTGATGTAAGTGCGCATGGTACGGTTTCCCCTCTACTCGAAGAAGCCAAAGTATGAATGAGCGTTGTTGTAGCAAATGTCCTCGACGATGCCGCCCAGGTAGTCCTCGTCCTCGGGCAGGCGACCCTGCTCTACCCACTCGCCCAGCGTGTGGCAAAGCACGCGGCGGAAGTACTCGTGGCGCGGGTACGACAAGAAGCTCCTCGAGTCGGTGAGCATGCCGGTGAAGTTGCCGAGAAGACCCTGCTCGGCGGCCATGGTGAGCTGGCGCTTGATGCCCGTGAAGGTGTCGTTGAACCACCAGGCGCAGCCAAACTGGATCTTGGGCGCGGACGGGGCGCACTGGAAGGCGCCGGCCAAGGAGGCAAGGCCCATCCAGTCGGCCTCGTTTAGGCTGTACAGGATGCACTGAGGCAGGCCGTCAGCCGACTCGGCGGCGTCAAGCAGGCGTTTGACCTGGTAGACCATGTCGGGCTGGTCGCCCACGGTGTCAAAGCCGGCGTCGGCGCCCAGGGCCGCGAAGTTGCGCGAAGAGTTGTTGCGGAAGCAGTTCATGTGCAGCTGCAGGGTCCAGCCGCGGCTGGCGTACTCGCGCATGAGGAAGAGCGTGAGCGCGCTTTGGTAGGCCGCGGCCTCGGCGGCGGTGCAACCCTCGTCGTTAAGCACGCGGCACACGATGTCGTCGATGACGTCGTCTGCGGCCGGGCAAAAGACAAAGGAGTTCATGCCGTGATCGGCCAGGCGGCCGCCCACCTCGTGGAAGGCGTTAAGTCTCTGAGCTGCGGCGCGTTTGAGGCTCGGCCAGTCAACGACGTCGATGCCCGACGCATCCGAGAGCTTATCGGCATAGGCCACAAAGCCTGGCACGTCGATACCCATGAGGCCGTCGGGACGGAAGGTGGGCAGGACCTTGAAGCCGTTCTGGGCCTCCTGAGCGGCCAGCAGCTTGTGGTAGGCCAGGTCGCTCGCGGGGTCGTCGGTGGTGCAGACGCACGTCACGTTCATGCGCTGGATCAGGCGGCGGGCGCTAAAGTCGGGCGTGGCGAGAAGGGCGTTTGCGCGCTCCCAGATCTCCTGCGCGTTCTTGCGGCAGATCGTGAGGTCGATGCCAAAGAACCGGCGCAGCTCCAGGTGGCTCCATTCGTAGATAGGGTTGCCCACCGCGCGCTCGACGGCGTCAACAAACGCCAGGTACTTGACGTAGTCGTCGTCCCCACGAATCACCGACTCGGGCGTGCCGTTGGCTCGCATCAGGCGCCACTTGTAGTGGTCGCCAAAGCCGTTGTCGTAGAGCCACACCTGCGCCAGGTTGTCGTAGCTGCGGTTCTCGTAGATCTCGGCGGGAACCAGGTGGCAGTGATAGTCGATGATCGGCATCTTCTCGGCGTGGCCGTGGAACAGGCGGCGCGCCCAGTCGGTGGTGAGAAGGAAGTCGTCGTTGAGAAGCATGGCTGCTACTCGTCCTTCTTGGCAGACACGGCGGCGTCGGCGCCGGCGGCCTTGTCCAGGGTCTCCCACACGCCGTTGATGTAGGCGATGCCCAGGGCACGGTCGTAGAGGCCGTAGCCCGGACGGCCCGTCTCGCCCCAAATCATGCGGCCGTGGTCGGGGCGCATGTAGCCGTCGAAGCCGTTCTTGTGCAGGACGCTCATCATGCGCACCAGGTCAAGCGAGCCGTAGGCGCTGGGATGCGGGGCCTCGTAGAAGTCCTTGTTGCCGGGGATGTTAGGGCTGATGTACTTGATGTTGCGCATGTGGACAAAGTGGATGCGACCGCGGGCGCTGAACTCGTCCAGGATGTCGTAGACGTTGTTGGCGGGGTCCTCGGCAATGGAGCCGCAGCACAGGGTGATGCCGTTGTAAGGGGTATCCACCGCGTTGCACAGCCAGTCCAGGTCCTCGCGGTTCTTGATGATGCGGGGCAGGCCAAAGATGGAGTACGGGGGATCGTCGGGGTGGATGGCCATCTTGACGTCGCACTTCTCGCAGGTAGGCATGATGGCGTTGAGGAAGTAGACCAGGTTCTCGCGGAGCTTGTCCTCGTCGACGTCCTTGTAAGCGTCGAGAAGAGCGCGGACCTGGGCCAGGCGCTCGGGCTCCCAGCCGGGAAGGGTGAGGTCGCCGGAGCCGTCGGAAACGCGGTCGATGATCTCCTGCGGGTCGTCGGGGATGTTGGCCTTGACGAAGGCGAGGGTCTTGGAGCCGTCGGGCAGGGTGTAGTCAAGGTCGGACTTCACCCAGTCAAAGA
>CAVDXJ010000169.1:0-4582 GCA_963612765.1 Oscillospiraceae bacterium | reverse complement strand
ACCCCGTCCACCGCGCTAACTGAGGAATTTGCCGAGACAACCAGGTCAAGCCCCAAGTCACGCGCCAGGTGCGCGTAGGCCACCTCGCCGCGCGAAGGGTTGACCTCGCCGCTAAGCGCAACCTCGCCCACAAACAGGGCCTTCTCAGATATCTTTGGGTCAATTTGCCCGCTGGCAATAAGAATAGCGACGGCAATGGGCAGGTCAAAGCCCGTTCCCGTCTTCTTGAGCTCACCGGGCGCCAGATTAACCGTAACGTGGACGCGGGGCACCTCGTACCCGCACGACGTGAGTGAGCAGCGCACCCGTGAGCGGCCCTCAAGCACCGAGTTGTCAGGCGTCCCCACAACAGAGATGGCGGGCAGGCCGCCCGAGATGCTCACCTCTGCCACGACGGGTATCGCTTCGACGCCCCTCAGGCACGCCGTCATGACGCAGGAGCCTCCGTAATCGGCGGCCATCATTCATCACACTCGTAGGCACGAACGAGGTGGCGAAGGCAATACTTGCCTCCGTCGTACATATTGATCGCCACGACGTCGAAACGGATGTGTTCACAGGGGTAATGGTAGCCCATATAGATAAGGGCGATCTTTTGGTAGCGGCGCTGCTTCCTGCCGTCGACCGCGAGCTCGGGCAAAGGATCGAGCTTACAAGAGGTCTTGTAACGGGTCTTTACCTCGACCAGAACCACCTCGTCGTCGTCCCGGCAGATGATGTCCGCCTCGCCTGCGTCGCATCTCCAATTGCGGTCCAAAAGCTCAAGGCCCTGGTCCTCGAGATAGACCGCGGCGCAGCCCTCTCCCAGGGCGCCCAGCTCCTTGTTGTTGAGCTTTGAAAGCGGCTTGCCCCCGCTGAGCTCGAGCGAGCCCTCCTTGACTTTGATTTCATCGCCAAGCATGACGTCTTCTCCTTTCGTTTTCCTTGGGAGAAGAATCATCTCAGGGCAATCTATCAGGAACCTGACAGGTATCTATCAAGTATCTGACGGGTTCCTATCAGCCGGGCAGAAAGTTATCAACAACACCGATATGGTTACATGCGTTTGGAGACGCTCAAAAACTGCTCGAAAATGCAGGCCTTCTAGAACAGCGCTGGAGTCTCCAAAAAGTTCCCACAAAACGAGAAGCGGTGAATGGGGCTTAAACCGTGGTCCTTGATGGCCTGGATATGCTCGGCCGAGCCGTAACCCTTGCACTCTGCCAGGTGATACTCGGGATACTCCTCATCCATAGCCACCATGAGGTTGTCTCGCGTGACCTTGGCCACGATCGAGGCCGCGGCGATACACGCCACGCGGGCGTCTCCCTTGACCAGCGTCTTTTCCTTCTCGTGGATATGCATCGGGTTGCCGTCGATAAGTACGCAGTCGGGGTCGATGCCCGTATCGGCAATAGCCCCAAGCATGGCCTGGCGCAGCGCCTGCGCCATACCCACGGCGTCGATGGTCGCCGGCTCGATATGGCAGATGCCGATCGCCAACGCCACGTCGGCTATGCGAGCGGCCAAAATCTCCCTCTTGGCAGGCGAAAGCTGCTTGGAGTCGTTTATCTCGTAAACGACGGGGTCGTACGGCAAGACGACGGCGCCCACGGTAAGAGGCCCGGCAATCGCTCCCCTGCCCACCTCATCGACGCCAATAACCAGGCCGTCTCCCGCAAGCTCGCGCTGCAAGGCGTACATACCCTCAACGCGTTGGCGCTCGGACAGCACATGCTCGTGGCGCCTGCTGGCCACCTCGACAGCGTGACGCACCTGCTTTCGAGGATCTTCGGCATAGCGCTCTATCAACGCGGGGATCTCCTCGAAAGAAGCGTCGGACAAGACACCGACGACTTCCTTTGCGGTTGTTGGAAGGTTGCTTGAAACAGCCATGGTCTCTCTTTTCGCAAAAAAGAGCCGCTCCCGAAGGAACGGCTCTTAAAGCCTGTGTGCTTAAGGCAATTAGCGCTTCTCGCGAAGACGGGCAGCCTTGCCCACGCGGTCGCGGAGGAAGTACAGCTTAGCGCGACGAACAACGCCGTGACGCACGACCTCGAGCTTGGCAATCTTGGGGCTGTGAAGCGGGAAAGTACGCTCGACGCCAACACCAAAGCTGATCTTGCGGACGGTGAAGGTCTCACGGGCACCGGCACCGCTCATGCGGATGACGTCGCCCTGGAAGACCTGCTCACGGGTACGCTCGCCCTCCTTGATGCGGTAGTGCACCTTGACGTTGTCGCCAACGATGACCTCGGGGATGTCCTCGCGGATCTGCTGACGCTCAATTGCGCGAATGTAGTCCATCTTTTTCCTCATTCTCTAGAGGTGCCGACGCCCTGCGAGCGGCACATAGGTTTACACACGAAAATTAACTATAGGGCATGCGAGCCGCCCAAACAAGAACTTCACAACCTAAAGGCAAAATCCCACGGTCACGCCCAGCTGAGAAGAAGCCCTAGCGGTCGTGGACGGGTACCCGTTTTGCATGACCTGGTAGAAAACGCCCGGGTCGTTGCCTAAAAAGTCATAGGCGTAGGTGGAACGCAGCCACCAGCACAAGGCCGGGCCGCCGTAGGTCATGACCAGGCCGTTAACGGCCACCTGCGCGGTGCTAGCGCCAATCTGCGAGAACCACTGGTACTGCGAGCCCTCGGCGCCAAGAATCGCGTCGTAGGCGGGTGGGTCAAGATACAGGTTTGTCTCGCTGAACTCCTGGACGTTCCAGTCAACGGCGCCAAAGACCTCGCTCGCCGAGAAGCACCAGAGCTTGTCCTGCGTGACTGTGACGCTTTCCAGCTTGTCGGTGAGGCCCGTGTTGTTGGTGTTCTTGTTTGCGGCCACGATGACAGAAGAGAGGTCCTCGGGCAAAAGCGCCAGGCCGTCCGAGAACAGCCAAGAGCGAAGCGCGCTTGCCTCCCAGCCGCCGGAGCTCGTGTCGGTTGCGTTCATGGCCTCACGTGAGATGGGCGTCACCATGAGAGTAAGACCAGCCGGCTTGCCGTTGTCTGCCCTGGTGTCTGCCCGCACGCCAACGACACGAGCCTTTGCCAGGAAGTTAGTGGACAAAACCACGTCGCGTTCCTGGTCAACGATGTTGCCCGAGGCGTCCAGCAGTCCGTACTCGCGGGCGATAGCCAGCCCCGCTTCATCCGTCGCGGCATCAGAGATCTTGGTGGATATCTGCGACAGCTCGGCCCAGGTGTACTCAGAGAAAGCCTTGGCCGTGAGCTCGGCCTGCGCCTGAGACGCAGAGCCGGCAGAGCTGCCCTGTCCTTTATCGAAGAACAACAGGTGGCCAAAGAAACCAGCCGCACCGAGCAAAACCACTACCAGCAGCGCGGCCACAACCGCCAGGCTGCCGGAACCTTCGTCAGAACTTCTCGCCACTAAACTCCCCTATCGTCGTACGGCTTGACCAAAGAAACCTTACCAGCACGCGCACGCAAAAAGGGAGACGAGCCTGATAAAAGACTCGTCTCCCCACAACGGGTTTGCTATGAGAAGCGCTTACGCGAGCTTCTTGGCACCGCCGTTAGACTTGATCTTGGCCTGGGCCGCGGCCAGACGCGCGATGGGCACGCGGTAAGGCGAGCAGGACACGTAGTCAAGGCCGAGGTCGTAGTACATCTGGATGGAGTCGGGGTCGCCGCCCGTCTCGCCGCAGACGCCGCAGACGATCTTGTCGTTGGCCTGGTGACCGCCCTCGACGCCCAGCTTCACGAGCTTGGCGATGCCGTAGTCAAGAGTCTCGAAGGGGTTGGTCTTCAAGATCTTCTTGTTGAGGTACAGCGGGATGAAGGCGCTCTCGACGTCGTCGCGGGAGTAGCCGAAGCCCATCTGGGTGAGGTCGTTGGTGCCGAAGGAGAAGAAGTCGGCGTACTTACCGATCTCGTCGGCGGTGACGGCGGCACGCGGAATCTCGATCATGCAGCCGATGGGGATGGACAGCTCAACGCCGGTCTGCTCGGAGACAGAGGCGATGACGCCCTCGATCTGCTCGCGGACGACCTTGAGCTCCTCGACGGTACCGATCAGCGGGACCATGATCTCGGGCTTGGGATCGAAGCCGCGCTTCTTAAGGTGAGCGGCGGCGCTGGCGATAGCGCGGACCTGCATCTCGGTGAGCTCGGGGTAGACGATGCCCAGGCGGCAGCCACGAAGGCCGAGCATGGGGTTGGCCTCCTGGAAGGAGTCCAGGCGGGCGAGAAGGTCACGACGGGCCTTGAGCTGGATGTCGGACTCGCCGCGGTCCTCGGCGTGAGCAAGCTCGACGGCGTACTCGCGGGGGTTGTCCAGGAACTCGTGCAGGGGCGGATCGAGGAGACGGACGATGACGGTCTTGCCGTCCATGGCCTTGAACATGCCCAGGAAGTCGTCGGTCTGGACCTTGAGGAGCTGGCCCAGGGCCTGCTGCTTGGCGCCGGTGCGCTCGGCGAGGATGAAGGACTGGATGATCTCCTTGCGGTCGCCCAGGAACATGTGCTCGGTGCGGTCGAGGCCGATGCCCTCGGCGCCGAAGTCGCGGGAAAGCTTGGCGTCCTCGGGGTTGTCGGCGTTGGCGCGGACGCCGATGTTGCGGCCGCGGGAAGAGTCGGAGCGG
>CAVDXJ010000168.1:0-4584 GCA_963612765.1 Oscillospiraceae bacterium | reverse complement strand
TCTCCATGAAGAGGCGCGCCTCCTCGGGCGTGCGCAGGTCGGGCTCGGTCACCAGCTCGATCAGCGGGGTGCCGCAGCGGTTGTAGTCGATGTAGGACTCCGCGGCGCCGCCGATGCGGCCCTCCTCGCCGCCCACGTGGACCATCTTGGCGGCGTCTTCTTCCATGTGGATGCGGAAGATGCGGATCGGCGTGGTGTAGGAGCCGTCCGGGTTCTTGTCGATGGTGACGGGCGCGGCCTTCTCCATGCCGCCGGGGGCGACGTTTCCGGTCTGCACGTGATCGGGGCGCTCGGCGGCACCCTGGCCGGCGACCTCAAGGTCCAGGTGGCCGTACATGCAAAACGCCACGGGGCCCTGGGTGGTCTGGAAGTTCTTGGCCATATCGGGATAGAAGTAGTGCTTGCGGTAGAACATCGAGTGCTTCTGGATCTGGCAGTTGGTGGCCAGGCCCGCCATCACGATCGACTGGATGGCCGCGCGGTTGGGCACGGGCAGGGCGCCGGGCATGCCCAGGCACACGGGGCAGACGTTGGTGTTGGGCTCGTCGTCGTGGGACAGGCGGCAGTTGCAGAACATCTTGGTGTCCAGGGCGGTGAGCTCGGTGTGGACCTCGAGGCCAATGACGGCCTCCCAATCCTTCAAGACTTCGCTGAGCGTCTTCATTACAGGTCGCCTCCCTTCCCGGCAAAAGCAGGCGCGACGGTGCCGGCCGCGTCAAAGGCGCGCTCGATGGCGCGGGCAAACTGCAGCAGGCTGCGATCCTTGAAGGCCGGGCCCTGCAGCTGCGCCGAGACGGGCAGGCCGCTCTGGGCGCCCAGGCCCAGCGGCACCGAGATGCCGCCGTTGCCGGCGATGTTGTTCGAGATGGTGAACATGTCCGAGGCGTACATCTGCGTGGGGTCGCTTATCTCGCCGAACTTAAAGGCCGTGCGCGGGCTTGCGGGCATCAAGATGACGTCGCACTTCTCGTAGGCGCGGCGGTAGTCCTGCGTGATCAGGGTGCGCACCTGCTGGGCCGGGTAATAGTACTTGTCGTAGGTGCCGCTGGAGAGAAGATAGGCGCCCAGCATCTGGCGGCGCTTGGCCTCGCTGCCAAAGCCGTGGGCACGCGAAAGCGACGTCTGGTCGGCCAGGTTGGCGCAACCTTCCTCCTGGTAGCCGTAGCGCACGCCGTCGAAACGGGCCAGGTTGGAGAAGGCCTCACAGGGGGCAATGACGTAGTAGGCGGCGATGGCGCTCGCGATGTTGGGCAGGTCGACCTCGACGATGTTGGCGCCCTGCTCGGCGAGCTTCTGGGCGGCGGTGTTAAGGGCGTCCTTAACCTCGTCGGTCAGGCCCGCGGCCTCCATGAGGGCGGGCACGACGCCCACGGTCTTGCCCTCGATGGGGTCCTCAAGGTGCTCGAGGAAGTCGACCGGGCAGTCCTGGCTGGTGGAGTCGTACGGGTCGCGCCCGGCGCCTACCAGGGCGTTCATGGCCAGGGCGACGTCGGCCACGGTGCGGCCAAAGGGGCCCACCTGGTCAAGCGACGAGCCAAAGGCCACCACGCCGTAGCGGCTGACGGCGCCGTAGGTGGGCTTCATGCCCACAACGCCGCACAGAGAGGCCGGCTGGCGGATCGAGCCGCCGGTGTCGGAGCCC
Organism: Oscillospiraceae bacterium; assembly: GCA_963612765.1. Taxonomy (GTDB): domain Bacteria; phylum Actinomycetota; class Coriobacteriia; order Coriobacteriales; family Atopobiaceae; genus Paratractidigestivibacter. The sequence continues at coordinate 2,942 of CAVDXJ010000168.1, read as the reverse complement.
AAGGACAGCGTGACCTCGCCGGCCGCCACGGCCGCGGCCGAGCCGCCCGACGAGCCGCCAGGCACGCGCGTGGTGTCCCAGGGGTTGTTGGTGCGGTGGAAGGCTGAGGACTCGGTCGAAGAGCCAAAGGCGAACTCGTCCATGTTGGCCTTGCCCATGGGCGTGGCGCCCGCGTCCAACATGCGCTGCACACAGGTGGCCGTGAAGGTGGACTCGTAGTTCTCCAGCATCTTGGAGGCACAGGTGGTGCGGGTGCCCAGAAGGTGCATGTTGTCCTTGAAGGCAACCGGCACGCCCGCCAAGGGGCCGAGCTTCTCGCCGGCGGCGCGGGCCGCGTCGGTCTTCTCGGCTGCTGCCAGGGCAAGGTCGGCACTGACCTGCAGGAAGGCCTGGACCTCGGGCTCGCGGGCATCGATGGCCTCAAGCGAGGCGCGGGCCACGTCGACGGCGCTAAAGTCGCCGGCCGCGACGCCTGCCGCGATCTGGGCGGCGGTTAGGGTATCGAAGTTTGCCATTAGCGGTCGCCTCCCTGGTCGCCCAGGATCGAGGGGACCCTGAAGTAGCGGTCGTGCGACGCCGGCGCGTTCTTGAGCGCGACGTCGATAGGCAGCGCGCGGACGTCGGTGTCCGCGACGTCGGCGCCCATCACGTTGGAGAGGTCGCCGATGGGGTGGAAGGTGGGGTCGACGCCCTCAAGGTCGTACTGGCGGATGGGCTCTAGGAGCTCCACCGCCTCGTTCATATACACCGTCATCTCTTGGAGCTCTTCGTCGGTCAAGGCAATGCGCGCGTAATCCGCGATGCCCGCGACGTCTTGGCTAGATAGAGCCATACATCCTCCTGTCAGGCCGATAAACCCGGCTATTGTACGGCAGGCGAGACGGGCGGGCGGGGCTGGGGCGCGCCGCGAAACCAGACTGACCAAATCACGGCCGGGTTTCGCGGGGTGATTTGGCCGAGAAGGGCGCTGTGGCGGGCCGCACACGCAGGATACAGGTAAGACATCGAGAATACCGGCGAGATCGGCTCCATCGTCCCGCGTTAAACAAACAGGGGCCGCCAAGCTTTTTCCTGTCGGCCACGGGGGACATCGCAAATCAGCCGGGAGCTGACAGTCGCTCAGTTCGCTAGATGTAAAATCTGAAGACGTGCAGACAAGCCCCATTTCGCCGATGCTCATAGCCCATGGGGCCTCTCGCGAAGTTTGCACGTCTTATATAGACAGACGAAATCGTTAAGAAGGGAGACCCCGTGGAAGAGATCACCATCAAGATAAAAGCGCCCGACTTCGCAGACATAGCCAAGAACGTGGCCCAGGAGGCAGCAAACGGCGCCAAGAACGTTGTTCAAGGTGCCGCGAACGGCGCGAAGAGGGTTCACCAGGCATTCGGCGGCGAGTACGGGGACATCTTCGAAGGCAACGTCACCACCGATGGCGGCAAATACATCCTGCCGGAGCCGATGATCGACGACCGCGAGTGCGAGGATATCGACTCCATCGCCAGGCGCTACGAGAAGATGACATCTCCCGGCATTCTGGCAAAGGCCAGCGAGCTCGCACCGGCCCCGGTCAAGGAGATCGCCGGGAAGGTCGGCAAGGCCGCCAAAGACACCTTCGACGGCCTCACGGAGCAGGAGCTCATGGCCGCCGCAATCAAGAAGGCGGCGGAGGGCTTCGGCGAGCTCGAGAAGCAAGCCGCCAAGGCCAGCGTGAGCAAGGAACACGTCATCCAGTGCATAAACGCCGGCAAGCAGGAGCAGAAGATCTCCGACATCTCGGAAATCTGCCTGCTCCGTGCATACGACATCGCGGCCGTCACGGCCAAGGAGCGCACGCAGCACATGGGCATCGCGTTCGTCGAGGGCGGCGGCACGGGCGCGGCGGGGTTCTGGGGCCTGCCCGCGAACCTCGCGCTCAGCATGCTCATCTACTTCCGCGCGGTCCAGTCGGTCGCCATGTTCTACGGATACGACGTCAAGGAGGACCCGGCAGAGCTCGTCATAGCGAGCGAGGTGTTCCAAAGAGCCATGTCGCCGAGCACAGAGGGCAACCCCGCCACCGACTACATCGGCAAGGTCCTCGTGTACGCCGAGAGCGCGGCTGTGAAGCAGGCGGCCAAGAAGGGCTGGGCGGCGATGATCGAGAAGGGCGGCGCCGCGCTCGCCATCACCCAAATGCGCGCACTGGCCAACAAGGCAGCCCAGAAGGCGTTGGAGAAAGGCAGCAAGAAGGCCATCGAGGCCGGGGTGTTCAAGAAGACCCTCGCGCAGGTCGGCCAGAAGCTGACGCTCAAGAACGTCGGCAGGCTCGTCCCCGTGGTGGGCGCGGGCTTCGGTGCCCTGTTCGACACGGCGCAGATGAACACCATCCTCGAGTTCGCCGACCTCTTCTATCACAAGCGCTTCATCGTCGAGAAGGAGCAGCGCGTACAAAGACTCGCAGGACAAACGCCGGAGTACGTAGAGATCTCGGAATAGCGACCCTACAAAAGGTCGCCCGCCAAGGCCCGTGCCCCACCCGGAGCGCGGGCCTACAACGAGGCGGCGCTAAGCTCGTCCTGGGTACCCGACCAGATCTTGAGGGCGGGCTCGCGCCAGTGGTCGTTGCACGGGTCACAGTACCAGAGAGCAAGCGTCCCGCGGTGCATGGGCTTGCCGCACTTCTCGCATGGACAATAGCGAATCGTGCCGTCATCGTCCTTGTAGCCCATGCCCTGGCCACGGGAGTTGTATATCTCGGCCCTGTTGGCCGGCAAGACTCCGCCTACGGCCTTCTCGAGGTCCTTGGCGTCGAGCTCCTCGTGCCTGGTCTCGTCCATAGCCTCTCCCATCTCCGTGGCCTGTGGCCCCATGTTACCGCAGGCTACGGTTTGCCGGGCCGACACCTCCCCAATCTGGGCCGAACAACGTGTTGGCCAGGGACTTTATGGCAAACCCCGACC
>CAVDXJ010000167.1:0-4600 GCA_963612765.1 Oscillospiraceae bacterium | reverse complement strand
GGCCGACGTTGATGGAGTTGGCGCTGGACAAGACTACGTTCTTCTCGGCGAGACGGGCCTTAAGCTCGGCGTCGGCAAAGATGGACTTGACCTCGGACTGGCAGTCGTCGAAGTTGCCGCGCACGGCGCAGACGGCCACGTTGGTGCCCACCTGGGTCACCATCTGAAGGCGCTGCACGTCAGAGACCTTGCCGTCGGGATAGAAAACGGTGACGCCGGTGTGGGGCACGCCCGCAAAGCCGTCGAGGGCGGCCTTGCCGGTGTCGCCCGAGGTAGCGGTCACGATCATGATGTCACGTCCGTCGCCTGCGCGCGCCACGCTCATGAGCTGAGGCAGCATCTGCAGGGCAACATCCTTAAAGGCGCAAGTGGGGCCGTGGTAGAGCTCGAGGAGCCAGTCGTTGCCAAGCGGCGTGACGGGGCAGACCTCGGGCGCGTCCCACTGCTTGCCGTAAGCGGCCTCGACGCAGGACGCGATCTCGTCTGCGGTGTAATCGGGCAGCAGGGTGCCCAAGACCAGCTTGGCGTTGTCAAGGAAGCCCTGCGAGCAGACCTTTGCGAGGTCGATGCTCTTCTCGCTGATCCAATCGGCCACAAAAAGGCCCCCGTCGGGAGCGATTCCGGTGAGAATTGCTTGCTTACTTGTTACGGATTCGAGAGAGCTGCGCGTGCTGTGGTAGAACATGGTCACTGCGGACTCCTTGCGTTAGGTGGTCAAATAGCCGTCTTGTGCAAGTATGATACCTGTGGTGTTGTTGTTTGGGTCATAAGGACACACACTCGAAAGATTGGATGCCCATGAAGATTGCGCTCCTCGGTTACGGTACGGTGGGTCGCGGCGTCGTCAAGATCATTGACGAGCGTCTTGACTCTGTGGAGGTGGCCCGAATCCTCGAGCTGCCCGACCGCATCTGCGAGCCACGCATGACGTCGAGCTACGACGACATTTTGAACGACGAGAACATCGAGCTGGTCGTGGAATGCATGGGCGGCCTTGAGCCTGCGCACACTTATATTATGTCGGCGCTCAAGGCGGGCAAGCACGTCGTGACCTCCAACAAGGCCGTCGTGGCCGAGTACTTCGCCGAGTTCGCGGCCACAGCACTCGAAAACAACGTGAGCCTCTTCATCGAGGCCTCCGTGGGCGGCGGCATCCCCTGGATCGCCGGCCTTGAGAAGGCCCGTCGTATCGACGCAGTCTCTTCTTTTAGCGGCATCATGAACGGCACCACCAACTACATCGTCTACTCGATGCTCAAAGAGGGCGCCGAGTTCGCCGACGTCCTCGCTAAGGCCCAGGAGCTTGGCTACGCCGAGCGCGACCCGTCGGCCGACATCGACGGTATCGACGTCAAGAACAAGACCATCATCACCGCCTCCGTCGCCTTCGACGTGGCCTGCACGCACGACCTGCCTGTCAGCGGTATCCGCAATCTCACCAAGGCCGACCTTGATCTCTTTGGCGAGAAGGGCCTCACGGTCAAGCTCCTTGGCCGCGGCGTCGAGAAGGACGGCCGCTACGCCGTGGCCGTCGAGCCGGTGGCCCTGCCCGTCCACTCGCTTGAGGCCAACGTGCCTTCTAACTTCAACCTGGTGACCCTGGACGGCGCCACGGTGGGCGAGCTCAAGTTCTACGGTCAGGGCGCGGGCAGCCTTCCCACGGGCAACGCCATTGTCCAGGATGTCCTTGACTGCGCGAGCGGCGCCCGCCGCCCCGTCTACGACTTCTCGCGCGGCATCGAGTACGACCCTTCGCTTCTCAGCGCAGACTACGTGCTGCGAACTACCGGCGCGCCGGCCGGCGCCGAGGCCTATGCACCTGGTGCCTGGCTCGTGCGCGACATCACGGCGGTCGCCGCGAGGGAGCTTCTCGACAAGGCCCTTGAGACCGACCCCACCAGCTTCATGGCAGCACTCGTCTAACCTACGCATAGATTTGGAATCCCTCATATGATCAAGATCGCGAAGTTCGGCGGCTCCTCTGTCGCGAGCGCCGAGCAGTTCAAGAAGGTCAAGGCTATCGTCGAGGCCGACCCCGACCGCCGTTTTGTGGTGGTCTCGGCCTCGGGCAAGCGCTTTAGCGGCGACAACAAGATCACCGACCTGCTCCTTTTGGTCAACGCCCACATCCAGTACGGCGTCGACTGCACCGCCCTTCTGGGCGACATCCAGCAGCGCTACCAGGACATCTGCGACGAGCTGGGCCTTAAGTACCCCCTGGCCGACAAGTTCGAGGCCTTCATCAAGAACATCAAGAAGCACTCTCCCGAGTACGTGGTGAGCCGCGGCGAGTGGTTTACCGCCAATCTCATGGCCGAGTACCTGGGCATGCCCTTTGTCGACGCCGCCGATGTCGTGGTCTTCCACCACGACGGCTCCGTTGACATGGAGCGCACCGCCAGCCGCTTGAAGGACGTCATGGTGCGCAAGGGCTGCTTCGTCCTTCCTGGCTTCTACGGCGCCACCGTTGACGGCCGCATCAAGCTCTTCGACCGTGGCGGCGGCGACATCACGGGCGCCATCCTGGCCCGCTGCATCGACGCCAATCTCTACGAGAACTGGACCGACGTCTCGGGCTTCCTCTCGGCAGACCCCCGCATTGTCGAGAACCCCCGCTCGATCCGCCGCATCACCTTTGACGAGATGCGCGAGCTGTCCTACATGGGCGCCTCGGTCTTGCAGGAAGAGGCCATCTTCCCGGTGCGCGAGGTCAACATCCCCATCCAGATCAAGAACACCAACCGTCCCCAGGACGAGGGCACCATTATCCGCGAGTCAGCCGAGGCGGGCGAGGACGAGCACTTGATCACTGGTATCGCCGGTAAGCGCGACTTTGTCTCGGTCCACGTCAAGAAGGCCCACATGTCCGGCGAGGTCGGCCTGGTTCGCAAGACCCTGGCAATCTTCGAGCGCTACGGCATCTCGGTCGAGCACATCCCCACGGGCGTCGACTCGTTTGGCGTCGTGGTCAACGGCGCCGACGTGCGCGACTCGATCTACTCGATCATCTCGGACATCCGCAAAGAGATCCAGCCCGACGACGTCTCGATGGTCGACAAGCTGGCGCTTATCTCGGTCGTTGGCCGCAACATGTCCAAGCGCAGCGGTACCTCGGGCAAGATCTTTGGTGCCCTGGGCGACGCAGGCGTCAACATCCGCATGATCACGCAGTCCTCGCAAGAGATCTCGATCATCATGGGCGTCAACAACGAGGACTTCGACCGCGCGATCCAGGTCATCTACGACCGCTTTGTTCGTGACGAGTTCATTCAGGCCTCTCAGGCCGCCGAGCAGCAGTAAGGTCTTCTCGGCTGCTGTAGCCGTATCAAATAGTCAATTAGCTTGCATCAAGCTTTTACCTTTAAGGAGAAACCCATGGCAGGTAAGACCGTTGCAATCCTGGGCGCCACGGGCGTTGTGGGCACCCAGATGCTCCAGTGCCTTGAGGAGCGCGATTTTCCCGTCGAGAAGCTCGTTCCCCTGGCCTCGGCCCGCTCTGTTGGCAAGACCGTGACCTTCCGCGGTGAGGAAGTGCCCGTGGTCCTGGCCGAGCCCGACGCTTTTGAGGGCGTCGACATCGTCCTGGGCGCAGCGGGCGATGCGACCGCCAAGGAGCTTCTCCCCGAGGCTGCCAAGCGCGGCGCCGTGTGCGTCGACAACTCGCACGCCTTCCGCCTGGACGCCGACGTGCCCCTGGTTGTGCCCGAGATCAACGCCGGAGACATTGCCGACCACCCGCGCAACATCATCGCCAACCCCAACTGCGCTACGATTATCGGCCTGGTTCCCGTTTGGCCCCTTCACCAGAAGGCTGGCCTTAAGCGTCTTATTGTGAGCACTTATCAGGCCGCCTCGGGCGCCGGTATGCCGGGCCTCAAGGAGCTTGAGCGCGAGAGCAAGGCCCTGGTCGAGGGCACCGAGATCGGCGAGACCGCTCCCTTTGCCTACCAGCTGGCTTACAACCTCATTCCGCAGATCGGCGGCTTCAAGGACGAGCTGTACACGTCCGAGGAGCTCAAGATGCAAAACGAGGGCCGCAAGATCATGCACTTGCCCGAGGTCCGCGTGAACTGCACCTGCGTTCGCGTACCCGTCATGCGTTCGCACTCCGAGTCCATCACAGCCGAGTTCGATAACCCCATCACGCCCGACGAGGCCCGCGAGATCTTGGCCAGCGCCCCCGGCGTCAAGGTTGTTGACGACCCGGCAAACCTGCAGTATCCGATGCCGCTCGACACCTCTGACCAGGACCTGGTTTACGTCGGCCGCATCCGTCGCGACCTGTCTGCGCCCGATGGCGTGAACGCGCTCACCTTCTGGTGCTGCGGCGACCAGATTCGCAAGGGTGCCGCCACCAACGCTGTCCAGATCGCCGAGTACCTGGTCTAGGACCTGCGCATATTCGCGTCCCCAGAAGCCCTCTTCTTGCAAGGGGGCTTCTTCTTTTATGTCGCGGGTGCGATGTATCATGTTGAGCGTCTGAATTCACCCGTTAGTTAGGAGCAACACCCATGGCGCTTCTCGCTTCGTATTACCTGCCGGGCCTCTATGTAGAGGACCATGCAATCGATGTCCCCCTTGACTGGCGCGGCACCTCGCC
>CAVDXJ010000166.1:0-4640 GCA_963612765.1 Oscillospiraceae bacterium | reverse complement strand
CGCTGCCCCACCATCGCGTAGGCATAGACCACCTGGTCGCGGCCATCGGCCTTGTCGACCGTGAAGGAGCCCGCGTAGAGCCGGTAATCGGAGTCTGTCGGCACCTGGCCCGCCGCCTTCACGCAGTAATAGATGGACGCGCCCTTCACGCCCTGGAAGCTGGCGTCAAGAGAGAGCGAGACCTCCTGCGAGTCCTCGTACACAAGGTCGTCGGGGCTCGCGGAGGGCCCGTACAGGCTGGCCAGGTAGAACGTCTGGGAAACCTCGTGCTTTACGCCGTAGACGTCCTCGTAGCTGCCGCGCACGGTGAACTCGCCCGAAGTCATGCTGTCATCGACGGCGCCGGTGTCCCACGTGATGTCTGACGTCAGCGCGGTCATGTTCTTGAGCCGGTAGCTCACCTTGCCCGGCAACATGTCCAGGCACTCGGCGGCATGGAACACACGCGTCTTGGGGAAGCGCGTGAGCTCCGTGTCAAAATCGGAGCTGTAGGCGCCGCTCATCTGGCCGGTCACGGTATAGCCGCTCTGGCCGCTGGCGAAGGAAACGCCGTCGGTCTGGTCGTTGAGAACGACGCAGGAGTTGGTCGCGGTGTTGGTCATCGTCGCGAGCGTGGCGTACGCATAGCCGTCATCGGCGAGCTTGCCTGTCGCGATGGTCACGCGATAGAGAGTGTCCGCCTTCACCGTGTCACCGGTGTCGCCGCCGTCAAGGGTGGTGAAGCTGATCTTCACGTCTTTGTTCACGAGCTCGGTAATGTCGCGAGACTTGGCCGGGTCGGAGCTGTCGAGCACGACGTAGGAACTCACCTTATCGGGGAACGCCTCGCCTACCGCAAGGGCCGCGATCTTGACCGCGACCTTGGTCACCTGTGGCTTCACGTACAAGGTGATATCGACGTTCTGGGTGACCTTATCGTTGCTCAAAACGCCGTCCTTGAGGCTCCAGCCCTCGGGAACCGAGGCGGCCTTCTCGTCAAGCACCCAGGTGGCGCCGGTCAGGCGGCTCACGTAAGCAGAGGAATTCCAGGTAAAGGACGACCCGCCGGCAACCGATTGCTTGTCGGTCGAAAGCACCGTCTTGCTATTCTCGTCCACGATATTCACCGTGACCGTCTTATCGATGGTCTCGGGGTCGTTGGGGAACACGTAGCGGAACACAAGGACGATGCTCCCGTCGTCTTTGACCTCGACGCTGCGGGAATCGGCGCTGAAGCTCAACACGTACTTAGCGTCATGAAGGGTCGAGATGCAGGGCCCGATCCGGTCCTTGAGCGTGGCCAGGCCAAGCTTACTCGCCAAGGCCGCGTCGACGGTGACGGTATAGTCAAAGACAAGACGGTCGTAGTCGTCCTTCTCAACGTAGGAGCGCTCGATCTTGGTCAGGCCCTGGGCGTCGATGTCCGGGTAGTCCTCGGGAATGATGTAGCGGACCCCGTTGCTGTCCTCGACGGCGATGCCGCCGCAAGAGATCGGCTGGCTGCTGTCGGCGTCGACCAGGCTGTTGGTGTCCTCGATGCCGATGTTGAGGAAGGTGACATAGGGCTTGTAGTGGGCCCTTAGGACCACGTTGTTGTGGGGCATGGTGAAGCTGACCTTGCCGGTCTCGTCGGGCGTGAGCCGCGTCGTGTTCTCCAGACCTTCGACGGTCCAGTAATCGGGGATGTTGCCGTTGACGCCCCAGTCGTGGCCGTCGACCATGACCGAGGAGTTGTACTCCTTGGTCTCGACCTTGGCCGCCTCGGTAGAGGACGCGGTATACAGCGTCAGGTTGTAGCTCGCGCGCTTGTTGACGAGCCAAATGACGTCGTTGACCTTCTCGGCGCTCCACTCGTAGTCGTCCGCCGAGAAGCACGTCTGGTCGGCGGCGATCTTCTGCCCCTTTGCCGAGACGGCGTGCTTGGCGGCATCGGTACCGGTCCAGTGCTGCAGGCCGATAAACGAATCGGAGGTCAAAGGCACGTCGCTCGACTCGGCAATACGGTTGTTGTACTGGTTGTTGTCGTTCTCGACGTCGGATTTGTTGGAGGACTTCTCGGCAACATGCACGTTTGAGCGGTCGCCCGAGCCGTTGATGTTGTCCTTCACCACGACCTTGCCGCCCAGAATCGCAAAGGCCGACGAGCCGCCCCAGTTGACCTCCACGCCGCCGCCGTTGCCGCCGCCGCTCTTGTTGTTGGTGACCGAGCAGTTGATGAGGGAGGTCGTGGAGTGCTCGATAAAGATACCGCCGCCGCTCGACATCTTTGAGTCCAGGCTGTTGTGGCTGACGTCGACGTTTCTTAAGGTCACATTGGGGCTGCCGCAGTAGATGCCGCCGCCCTTGGTCTCACGGTCGGTGGCGAGAACCGCGTTGTAAGAGACGGAGCCCACGCCAAAGTCGTCGTCCTCGTAATCGGCCGAGGTCTCGTCGTAGGCAATGGAACAGGCGCCGGAGCTCGTGAAGCTCACGCCGCCGCCGCGGACCTGCGCGCGGTTGCCCGCGATCTGGCTACCGCGCATCATGGCGATCTTGGCCGACCCCCCGCTCCACACGCAAATGCCGCCGCCCTCGGATGCCGTGGCGATGTTGCCGTTGACCTGCGAGGCGTCGTCCATGGTCATGTCAAGGCTCGGGCTGGTGGACGCGATGCCGCCGCCGCTTTGCGAGGCAGTGTTGTTGTTGACGGTCGCGCCCTGGACAAGCGAGATGTCGCAGACGCGCGTGTTGGTGTAGATGCCGCCGCCATTGCCGTTGGTGGCCTGGTTGCCGTCGATGTGGGCGTTGTCCAAAGAGATCTGCTGCCACGCGGTTCCCGTCATATAGACGCCGCCGCCTTGCTGGGCCTTGTTGCTGGAGACCTCGGAGCCGCCCTTCACGACGAAGTCCATGTAGGGATAGATGGGCTTATCGTTGCGCTCGTCGTACACAAGGTAGACGCCGCCGCCATAGCCGCCCGCGGCGTTGTTGGAGACCTTGGATCCCTCGTCCACCGTGATGGAGCGGTGCCCGCGCACGGACCTGCCGCCTTTATTCTCGTAGATAACGCAGCCGTAGATGCCGCCGCCGTCCGAGCAGGCGTAGTTGCCCGTGATCTGCGAGCCGCCCGTGACCACTACCTTTGTCGTGTCGCTGACAAAGTGGTCGTCGCGAGCATCGGTCACGTAGGTGGAGCGGGTGTTCAAGAAAAGACCGCCGCCCTTGCCCTTCGCGTAGTTGTTGTCGACCTTCGAGGCGTTGCGCAAGGTGAGGTAAACCTCGGACCTAAAGCTGCAGATACCGCCGCCGTCGTTGCCGATGTTCTCTGTGACCGAGGTGTTGTCAAGAACGCAGCTGACGTTTGAGTAATAGCGATAATAAGGCGTGGTGTGAATCGGGTTGAAGCTGTCGTACCACGAGTCGTCCTTCTCGTCCTTGCCGATCTGGAGGCCGCCGCCCTGGTTGCCCGAGTTCCATTTGACGCTCGAGTTATAGAGCTCGAGGGTACTGTTGGACCCGTACTCGTTCACGGGCGAGCTGTTGGTGTTGCCCGCGATGGTCACGTTCTTGATGACGAGCTTTCCGCCCTGCGCCACCCTCAGCGCGTTGTTGGAAAACGACGTGAACAGGCCGCCCTCGATGCTCGCGGCCGTCTTAGAGGAGTTGCTGCCCTTTTTCCAGAGCTTTCCCGCGCCCCTGGTCTGGTCGATGTAGCCGTCGTGGCTCGCCGCGACGGACTCGCCGGACTTGTTGCCGCCCTCGATGGTGAGCTCACCGCCCGTCACGAAAAACGCCGCCTCTGAGCAGTGGGAACCGTCGATAACATGACCGTTGAGGTAGATGGTGGCCTTCTTGCCGCCGGAGATCTTGATGCACTCCCCGCCCCAGTACTCGAAATCGCCCTGGAGCTCGGCGTAGGCGCCTCGCTCGCCCTTGGCGGAGTTGTCCTCGAGCGCGCGGCTGAGGTCGTTAAGGTTGCTCACTGTGCCGGTCGCGACCTTGGTCCCGTCCTTGTCGATGTAGCCGACCTCGGCGGGGCAGTTGGCCGCGTAGGCCCTTGTCGGTAAGACGGCGAGAAACGCCAGGGAAAGCGCCGTCGCGATCAGGACAAGAGCTACCGAGAAGACACGCGCGCGGTGCCGTGCGCGGCGAGGGGACACAGAGGGGTTCATGCTTCAACCTCCTGGAATTACGGCTAAATCATTTAATTATAGGCGAACGTCAGGTCCATAAAATCAAGCTGCTAAGATGCTTAAGAGGTTACCTTTTTCGCGACGCAAAGGAACGCCCCATGAGCGCATCGAGATTGCCCGTCAACGACAACCAAACCGCAGGCATCAGCCGACGCGGTTTCCTTCGCTGCGCCGGGGCCGGGGCCGCCGCCCTCGTGGCGGCAGGCGCACCCCGGACCGCCCTTGCCGAGGAGACGGGCACCACCCAGGTCGGCGCCTCGAACAGCGCCGTTATTGGGTGGCTCTCGTGGGACGACGGCGGCACCACGCGCACGCCTTTTGTCTTCGACCCCAAGTTCTTCTCGACAAGCGCGTTTAAGTACAACGCGCAGCTGGCGACCTTTGGCTGCTGCGTGGCCCTCGCCTCGTTCAACACGCAGCCCGGCGGCCCGTACGAGAACATGAACGCCAACGAGATGGGCCTCCTGAGGCAGATCGGCTGCAATCTGT
>CAVDXJ010000165.1:0-4642 GCA_963612765.1 Oscillospiraceae bacterium | reverse complement strand
CCGCGCGAGATGTTCAACGCCACGCTGCGCGCCCGCCCCTTCGACTGCGAGGAGGACGCCATCCACGCCGTTCTTACCCACGAGGTCAAGCCCGGCGACGCGGTGATCATCCGCAACGAGGGCCCCAAGGGCTCCGGCATGCCCGAGATGTTCTACACCACCGAGGCCATCGCCAGCGACCCTACGCTGGGCGCGAGCATCGCGCTGATCACCGACGGGCGCTTCTCCGGCGCCTCCAAGGGCCCGGCCATCGGCCACGTCTCGCCCGAGGCGGCAGACGGCGGCCCGATCGCCCTGGTAGAGGAGGGCGACCTGATTCGCATCGACATCCCGGGCCGCACGCTTGAGATCTGCGGCATCGCGGACGTCGAGAAGACCCCGGCCGAGATCGACGCGGTTCTTGCCCAGCGCCGCGCCGCATGGACGGCCCCGGAGCCCCGCTACGACTCGGGTGTCCTTAAGTTCTTCTGCCAGCACGCGGTTTCTGCCATCAAGGGCGGGTACATGGAGTAGGGATACTTGACGTCCCCGGCTTGAATTTCCCCCAACTGTCATGCCGTTTTGCAAAAGCCCAGTTGGCGATTGCGCGGCGTGACGGTTGGGGGAAAATGGGTTTGTAGCCAAGGAGGGGAGAAGACCGTGCCGTTTAGCATCGTGAGAAACGACATCGCGCGTATGCGGACCGACGTTATTGTCAACGCGGCAAACGAAGGCCTGGTCGCAGGCGGTGGCGTGTGCGGCGCGGTCTTTGCGGCGGCCGGTGCGCGTCGGCTGCAGGCGGCGTGCCGGGAAGTGGCGCCGTGCCCCACGGGGTCGGCCGTGTCGACCCCTGGCTTCAATGCGCCCGCCCGCTGGATCGTCCATGCTGTGGGTCCGCGCTACGTCGACGGCGCGCACGGCGAGGAGGCCCTGCTGCGCGGGGCGTACCGCTCGGCGCTGGGCGAGTCGGCCCGCCTTGGGGCGCAAAGCGTCGCCTTGCCGCTTATCTCGGCGGGTATCTTTGGCTACCCGCCCGCAGCGGCCTTGCGCGCGGCTTGCGATGAAATCCGTGCGTTTTTGGCCGCAGACGCCGCGCAGGTTGGCGGCAACGAGATGGCCGTCTACCTGGTGGTCTTTGACCGTGCTGCTTTCGCGGCGTCGCTGGGTCTGGTCGAAGAAGTTCAATCATTTATAGACGAGAAGTACGTCGACTCGCGACCCCGGCGCGACCGCGACGCCGACCTCTCGGCCTCGATGGCAGATTATTGGCTCGAGGCCACCCCGCGGGCTTGCGCACCGAAGACGGCTGCGGCTTCGACGGCCCCGATGCCCGTGGCCGCGCCCATGACGCCCGCCCCCGTCGACCGCGACGAGCTAAGCGGGCTTCTCGCCAACCTGGACGCGTCGTTCTCGCAGGCACTTCTCGCCTTGATCGATGCCTCGGGCCTCACGGACGCGCAGGTCTACCACCGCGCCAACCTCTCGCGCCAGCTCTTTGCCAAGATCCGCAAGGACGCGGGCTACCGGCCCACTAAGCAGACGGCTGTGGCGCTGGCGGTGGCCCTTGAGCTCACGCTGCCCCAAACCCAGGACCTGCTGGCGCACGCCGGCCTCACTCTCTCGCCCTCGAGCAAGTTCGACGTCATTGTCACGTACTTCATCGAGCGCGGCCGCTACGACATCTACGAGCTCAACGCCACGCTCTTTGCCTTTGACCAGCCGCTTCTTGGATCGCTGTAGGGGAGAAACCCGCCGCCCAGCGCCGGTCCGCTGCCCAGATGTCCCCCGGCGGTTTACCTAACGCCGCCGCCCGGCCATTACCTTAGGACTTGCAAGGCGCAACCCCGCGCCAACCCGCGCCCTAAGGAGGCACACCATGAAGAACGACTTGACCGAACTCGTCTTTATCCTGGACAAAAGCGGCTCGATGAGCGACCTGGCGTCCGACACCATTGGCGGCTACAACAGCCTGCTCAAGCAGAACCGAGAAGCGCCCGGCGAGGCCGTGGTCTCGACCGTGCTCTTTGACCACCGTGTCGAGGTCCTGCATGACCGCGTGCCTATTGACCAGGTAAAACCCTTGACGGCCAATGACTACGTCCCCGCCGGCTGCACCGCCCTCTTGGACGCAGTGGGCGGCGCCATCCGCTACCACGAGCGCGTGCAGAAGATCCTGCCCGCAGAGTACCGCCCGGCGCATACCCTCTTTTGCATCACGACCGACGGTCTTGAAAACGCGAGCCGGCGCTACACGTACCCGCAGGTCAAGCGCATGGTCGAGGCGGCACGCGAACGTGGCTGGGAGATTATGTTCCTGGGCGCCAACATCGACGTCGCGGCCGAGGCGGGCCGCCTGGGCATCGACCCGGAGTGCGCCGCCCCGTATGCCGCGACGGCCGACGGATGCGCCGACGCCTACGCCGAGATGTGCCGCGCCACGATGGCCGTGCGCGGCGGCGGCAGCGTAAAAGACCGGGCACGCCGCTAAGACGCGCCCGGTCCGTGGGCCGGTTCTTATGAGTTGCGCGGACTGTGTGCCGCACCGCTCCTACAGTGCCGCCATCGCCACCACAACAAGTGCGATGACCAGGGCAAACGGCATCAAGCAGCCTCCGCAGCCGCACCCTCTGCCGCCGGGCGGCGGGGGAGGCGGAGGTCCCCACGGCCGTCGCCTGGGTCCGCCAAACCCTCCGGGGCGCCCAAAGCCGCCGGGTCCGCCCGGACCACCGGGCCCGCCGCCAGGTCCGCCAAAGCCTCCGGGGCCGCCAGGTCCAGGTCCGTGTCCATGCATCATGTCCTCCTTTAACAACGGCCGCTCCGCGAGCGCCCGATTACCCAGCATTCTTCCACCAATCAGCCTCGAAATTTCGCGTCTCGCGCCTCTGCGTGCTCCCTTAGCCGTAAAAAGTTAGAATAGGGTAATAAAACAGCGAGAAGGGAGAGGCGATGGCGCACACGGCCCAGCAGCTCAAAGAGATGTCGGTCAAGGAGTTCACGCGCGCCGCGCAGGTCTACGAGTCGGACCACGCCGGCATCTACGAGATGTGCAAGGACGACTACCCCCAGATGCTGGCCGAGCTGGAAACCGCGCCCTTTGCCGACGTCCTGGACGTGGGTTGCGGCACCGGTGCCGTCATCGAGCTTTTACGCGAGAAGTACCCCAACGCTCGCTACACGGGCTTGGACCTCACCCCGGCCATGATCGACGCCGCGGTGGCGAAGGGCCTTCCCAACTGCGACTTTGTGGTAGGCGACGCAGAGGATCTTCCGTTTGCCGACGCGAGCTTCGACGCGGTCCTTTCGTCCAACAGCTTCCATCACTATCCCAACCCGGCCGCGTTCTTCGCGGGAGCCTTCCGCGTCCTGCGCCCCGGCGGCCGCCTGATCCTGCGCGACTACACGTCGAACGACCTGGTGGTTTGGCTCATGAACACCTTCGAGTTGCCGCTCGCGCGCCTTATTGGCCACGGAGACGTGCGCGTAAGCAAGCTCAGCGAGTTCCGCGCCCTGGCCCAAGGCGCGGGTTTCAAGGTCGAGAAGCTCGAAGCCCAAAAATCCTTCCGCGCTCACCTGGTGGCGAGAAAACCATAGTCCAGATGGCTTTGAAATTGCTGCAATCGTAACGTCATACTCGAGCAGGTTGCCCGAGGGGCCTTTCGGGCCGCGGCCGCGCCTTCGATTCGCGAGGAGGACGTGTACGCGTGGCTTATGGCTCCCGAAGCCGCGAGAGGGTACGAATAGCGGTACAAAGAAACCGTCGGAAGCGTCTTGGGGAGTCGCGGATCGTCTTCTTTGCTCCGATAAAAGAAGGTCTCTACCTGCGGAAATGCCTTGTATTGACGTATATAGTCTTGCAAGGCATTAGTGGACTTCCATTCTTGCCGACTTTATGTCCCCGCTTCAAAGTGAATGAACAGGGCCCGTGCCCCCTGTTGGGCACGGGCCTTGTTGTGTGCGCAAATAGACGCGCCTACTTCGGCCTGTAGGGCCAATACTCCGGGTCGTTATGCCCTGTATATGCGCGACACCAGCGAAATACGTCGCCGGGCGAGATGTCCTCTTTGCCGCACTTCGCGCAACGGTAGTAGCTTTCTCCTTCTTTTGTGTACGGCGGGTCGATAATTCGCCTATAGCAGCAGGGGCAGTAATAAAGATTCTGCGCATAGCCGCCGGACACCGCCTCGAGTTCCTCGTCGCGAATCTCATCAGGCATGGCGCTCTCCTTTCGATACCGTTTCCCTCGCGTTCCCGCAAAAGAGGTTGTCTTCGGCCGACAATATGAACATATCATTCGACATCGAGCGAAACCTCGCAAAACTCTTATTGGGACACGATGTTCAGTGGCCCTCACGCTTATGCGGACAGGTTCGGTATCATGTTCGCTACACTTGGGCTGAAGACCTCGTTGGGCGCATTTAGCTGGCAAGGCTTGAGTACGTCTACGGGCGGACGGAGTGATCCTACGAGTTGAAAAGAGATTTACGGGTTGGGACTGTAGCCGTATGACTTTCGCCGAGAAACACCGACCCTGCACCTCGCCTACGTTGTGTTTCCGCCGCATCGACGTATCGGCGCGATCGGTTCTTTCGGCTGAGCTTGCCCTAAACAGGTTGTTCGGGCGGCGCCGGTATCGGGGCCGCGCGCTACGTTGCCCGCGCGCTGC
>CAVDXJ010000164.1:0-4650 GCA_963612765.1 Oscillospiraceae bacterium | reverse complement strand
GCGCAGAAGGCCCGCGAGGCCGGCTTGGAACCGCTGGCCAACATGATCATCATGCAGGTCTCGGCCAAGGGCTCGGCCCTGGACGCGGCTGCGGCCTACATCAACGCAGAAGCCGGCTTCGACACCGCCGAGAAGGCCTTGGCGGGCGCTGCCGACATCGTTGCCGAGACCGTTGCCGAGGACCCCGACAACGTGGCTGACCTGCGCGATTTTACCCA
Source organism: Oscillospiraceae bacterium (assembly GCA_963612765.1). Classification (GTDB taxonomy): domain Bacteria; phylum Actinomycetota; class Coriobacteriia; order Coriobacteriales; family Atopobiaceae; genus Paratractidigestivibacter. The sequence goes on along the minus strand of CAVDXJ010000164.1, from coordinate 4,432 downwards.
AGCCACGGCAGACATCGTGGTCGAGGCAACCGACCCTGCCGAGAAGACCCCCTACGAGCCCTACTACGCCTACGACGAGCCGCTGCGCAAGATCCCCAACCACCGCGTGCTGGCGATCGACCGCGGCGAGCGCGAGGGGAAGCTCCGCGTGCGCGTGAACGTGGACGCGGCCGCCGCCGTCGCGCGCCTGGGCGAGCGCTGGCCGCGCCGCCAGGGCGTCTTTGCCCCCGTCTTTGACGCCGCGATCGCCGACGGCTACAAGCGCTTGATGGCCCCCTCGCTCGAGCGCGAGGCCCGCGCCAAGCTCACCGTGCGCGCCCAGACCGAGGCCATCGGCGTCTTTGCCAAGAACCTCGAGGGCCTGCTCTCGGCCCGCCCCGTGCGCGGCGCCCGCGTGCTGGCGCTGGACCCGGGCTACCGCACCGGTTGCAAGGTGGCCGTCATGGACGAGACGGGCAAGCTGCTTGACCACAGCGTCGTCTATCCCACCAAGCCACGCGGCGACGTGGCGGGCACCAAGCGCGAGCTGGCTCGTCTCGTCAAGAAAGACCAGGTCAACACCATCGTCATTGGCAACGGCACGGCCAGTCGCGAGACCGAGGAAGTCGTTTCTCAGTTCATCGCCGAGGCCGCGCCCGACCTGCGCTACACCATCGTGAACGAGGCCGGCGCCTCGGTCTACTCGGCCTCCGAGCTGGCTAGCCAGGAGTACCCCGACCTGGACGTCACGGTGCGCGGCGCCATGAGCCTGGGTCGCCGCCTTCAGGACCCCCTGGCCGAGCTGGTCAAGATCCCGCCCCAGTCCATTGGCGTGGGTCAGTACCAGCACGACCTTGACCAAAACGAGCTGGCGCATGCCCTGGGCAACGTGGTCGAGGACGTCGTCAACCGCGTGGGCGTCGACGTCAACACCGCAAGCGCGAGCCTTTTGGGCTATGTCTCGGGCATCACGTCCACCGTTGCCAAGAACATCGTGGCCTACCGCGAGGAAAACGGCGCCTTTACCAGCCGCGCCGAGCTCAAGAAGGTCCCCATGCTGGGGCCCAAGGCCTTTCTCAACGCGGCCGGCTTCTTGCGCATCGTCGACGGCAAGAACCCGCTGGACGCAACCAGTGTCCACCCCGAGAGCTACAACGTGGCGACCGAGGTCCTAAAGCGCGCCGGCGTGGCCGCCAGCGAGCTCAAGCGCGGCGGCATCCCCGACATCGAGAAGCGCGCAGGCTCGGTTGCCACCCTGGCCAGCGAGCTGGACTGCGGCGTCATGACCTTGATCGACATCCTGGGCGAGTTGAAGAAGCCCGGTCGCGACCCGCGCGACGACGCCCCCGAGGTGGTCTTTAGCCGCGCTGCGCTTTCTATCGAGGACCTGGAGCCCGGCATGGAGCTCAAGGGCACCGTGCGCAACGTCGTGGACTTTGGTGCCTTTGTCGACGTGGGCGTGCACCAGGACGGCCTGGTCCACATCTCCAAACTGGCCAACCGCTTTGTCAAGCACCCCAGCGACGTCGTGCGCGTAGGCGACACGGTGAAGGTCTGGGTCGAGAAGGTCGACCGCGACCGCAAGAAGATCAGCCTCACTATGGTGCAGGGGAAGTAGCGGCCGACGCGGTCTTCTCGCCGCCCTCGCCCGCGCCGCTCGCTGCAAATCCGGGACTTGTCTGATGGTTTTAGGCCTCTTGCGCTGCAATTCTCGGACTTGTCTGATGAAACGGCACTAAAAATGGGACTTGTCTGATGTTGAAGTATCAGACAAGTCCCAATTTTGCAGAACGGAGAAGAACGGAGAAGTTCCCGGCGGCCCGCTACTCCGCGGCGCCCGCGCCGGCCTCGCCGTGGAGGGCCTTCTCGGGCGTGATGGGAAGGCTGCGCACGTAGTTGCCGGTGGCGTGGGCCACGGCGCTGGCGATCGCGGGCGACGGCGTGTTGATGACGACCTCGCCGATCGACTTGGCGCCAAAGGGGCCGGTGGGCTCGAAGCTGGGCATGAACTCCACGCGGATGTCGGGCACGTCCATGCGACTGGGAATCTTGTACTGCATAAACGAGTCGGTGCGCATCTTGCCGCGCGGGTCGTAGCTCACGTCCTCGCTCATGGCCATGCCGATGCCCTGGACCAGGCCACCCTCGACCTGCACACGCGCGAGGTTGGCGTTGATCACGGTGCCGCAGTCCACGACGGCGGCGTAGTCAGAAAGCTCGTAGCGGCCGGTCTCGCGGTCCAGGTCGATCTGGGCCACGGCGGCGATGAACGGCGGGGGAGACTGCGGCTGCGTGTTGGAGCCGTGGCCAGACAGCATGCCCTGCTGCAGGCCAAAGCCAATAGCGCGGTTGGCCAGCTCGGCCACCTCCATACTGTGCGACCCGTCGGCGCACATGATGCGCCCGTCGACCATCTCGACCTGCGACGCGTCGGTCTCCCACCAGGTGGCCGCCTGCGCGCAGATCTTCTCGACAAGGTCCTGCGCGGCCTTGACCACGGCACCGCCGGTGACGTAGGTGCCCGAGGAAGCGTAGGCGCCCGTGTCGAAGGGCGAGTTGTCGGTGTCGACGCCCTTGGTTACCACGTGGTCCACGTCGCAGCCAAGGACCTCGGCCGCGATCTGCGCCATGATGGTGTCGGCGCCGGTTCCCACGTCGGTCGCGCCAATGCGCAGCACGTAGAAGCCGTCGTCCTCAAGCGTGATATCGACGTTTGCGATATCAACGTTAGAGATGCCCGAGCCCTGCATGGTCAAGGCCACGCCGCGCGAGCGCACGCGCCCGTCGGGCAGCTCTTCGGTCATGGGACGGTCTTTCCAGTCCACAAGCTCCATCACGCGCTTTAGGCACTCGTCCACGCGGCAGCTGCGAAGGGGCTCCTGACCCAGCTGCCACAAGGTCTCGCCGGTCTTGACCAGGTTCTTCAATCGCAGCTCGCAGGGGTCGATGCCCAAGACGTCGGCCATCTCGTTGACCGTGGACTCCACGGCAAAGCAGCCCTGCGTGGCGCCGTAGCCGCGGTAGGCGCCGCCCGGCATCGTGTTGGTGTAGACCACGTCGTAGCTAAAGCGGCTGGCCGCGCGGTTGTACAGCGGCAGCGACTTGGCGCCCACCAGGCCGATCGTGGTCGTGGCGTGGTAACCGTAGGCGCCGGCGTTGGACAGCGCGTACAGGTCGATCGCGCGGATGGTGCCGTCCTTCATGGCGCCCATGCGCACGCGCAGCTTCATCTCGTGGCGCGAGTTCGAGCAGCTCATGGTCTCTTGGCGCGTGTAGATGCACTTGCAGGGACGCCCCGTGCGAAGCGCGGCGATGGCGGCAAAGACCTCGTTGCAGCCCGTCTGCTTGGCGCCAAAGCCGCCGCCCACGCGCGGCTTGATGATGCGCACCTGGCTCTTGGGAATACCCAGCGCCGTGGCCACCTGGCGGCGAATGTGGAACGGAACCTGTGTGGACGAGACAACCGTCAGGCGTCCAAAGGCGTCCACGTAGGCGTAGCAGCGCATCGTCTCCATCATGGCCTGCTCGGCGGCCTGCGTGTGGTACTCGCGCTCAAGCACGACGTCGCAGTCGGCCAGCTCGCCGTCCACGTCGCCAAACTCCACCTTGCCGGTGCACACCAGGTTGCGGGAGCGGTCGCCCGTCTCGTCGGCGCCGTATTTCCAGTCGTCTTCGTCGTGTACCAGGACCTCGTTGTCCAAGGCCTCGCTCACGTCGATGATCGCGGGCAGCTTCTCGTAGGTGACCTTGACGGCCTTGACGGCGGCTGCGGCGGCTTCCTCGGTCTCGGCCACTACGATGGCCACCTCGTCGCCCACGTAGCGCACGGTGTCGTCCAAGATCACCGTGTCGTAGGGCGAGCACTCCAGGTAGGACTGGCCGGCCAGGGTAAAGCGGTTGCGCGGCACGTCGGCGGGTCCCCAGACGGCCACGACCCCGGGGATGGCCAGGGCCTTTGCGGTGTCGACGGACTTCACACGGGCATGGGCCTGGTTGCTTCTCACCAGGCGCACGATCAAGGCGTCTGCCGGGGCCAGGTCGTCCACGTAGGCGGGTTTGCCGGCGAGAAGGGAATAGGCGTCCTTCTTCACCGCGGGCGCCGAGATGCGCTGGCCGCGGTCTACGCCGGTGACTCCGGCAGCAGCGGCCCTTACCTGGTCTTCTGCGGCAAAGCTGCGCGGCGGCAGGGCGCCGTGCGCGTTCTTGTGGCGGGCGAGGAAGCGCCTGATCGCGCGCATCTGCCCCGTGTATCCCGAGCAGCGGCACAGGTTGCCCGAAAGCGCGCGGCGAATCTCGGCGTCGGTGGCGTCGGGGTTCTCGCGGTCCAGGGCAAGGACGTCCATCTCAAGGCCGGGCGAGCAAAAGCCGCACTGCTCGGCGCCTTCTTCTGCCATGCACTGGGCAAAAAGCTGGCGGGCGGGACCGGTGCCCTCAAGCGTGGTGAGCTCGTGGC
>CAVDXJ010000163.1:0-4652 GCA_963612765.1 Oscillospiraceae bacterium | reverse complement strand
GCGATGCCCCGCGCCGCGCCTCTATGTAGCAGACTAAATCAAAATTCAAATTATTGAAGGGGAGGTCAAACGTGGGTAAACAGAATCGACTGCCACGTAACCTGCGCTTTTATGCGGCGATGGTTGCCTCTAAGGCGGCTGTGCTCGCGCTTAAGGTCACGCACCATGCAGGCGGCCAGATGCCCGGTGTCGTTGCCACCAAGCTTTGCCCCGATGTTTTGGGGCGCCTTGAGATGCCCGAGCACGTCATCGTCGTGACGGGGACAAACGGCAAGACCACCACGAGCAACCTCATTGCCGATATCCTGACGTCGGCCGGCGAGAAGCCCCTTATCAACCGCATGGGCGGAAACGTCACCGAGGGCGTGATCTCGACCCTGCTCAAGGGCTCGACCGTTGGCGGCAAGGCCCGCGCCAAGTATGCCGTCATCGAGCTCGACGAGCGCTGCTCGAAGTTCGTGTTTCCCTATCTCACGCCCGAGGTCCTTGTCGTCACCAATCTCTATCGCGACACCTTTACCAGAAACTCTCACGTTGGTTTTGTTTTTGATGTGCTGTCCCGCGCGATTCCCAGCGAGACGACCCTGTTGGCAAACGCCGACGACCTTATCAGCTCGCGTTTGGCCCCGCAGACCAAGAGCCGCGTCTACTACTCCATGCAGTGCGCCCTGCCCGGTGACACCAAGAAGCCCGTGAGCCTGGTCAACGACCTCAACGCCTGCCCCGTCTGCGGCGGTCACTTGACGTACAAGACGTGTCATTTGGGCCACATTGGGCAACTTACCTGCGATAACTGCGGCTGCACCAATCCCGCTTCCAGCTTTGACGCGGTGTCCGTCGACTACGACACCAACACGCTTTGCGTGCGCGAGAACAAGCCGGGCGACGCGGCGGTGCGCGAGTACCACTTTAGCGCCGGTTCTGTGACGGACCTCTACAACCTTCTCGCCGCCATATCCTGCGCGAGGACGGTGGGCATCCCTGCCGAGAAGATCGCCCATGCGCTCAACAACGGCGTGGGTATCGTGGAGGTTCGCTATGACGAGGCCGTCGCCGGCGGCAAGCGCCTGGTGCGCATTGCCGCAAAGGGCGAGAACGCCATGGCAAGCTCTCGCGGATACGCCAACGTCAGGCGTCAGAGCGGCTCTAAGGCCGTGATCTTGATGAGCGACAACAACCACCTGGCCAAGAACGCCAACGAGGCCGAGTATGTGGGCTGGATTTACGAGACCGATTTCGAGTTCTTGGCCGACGACGACATCAAGCAGGTTGTTGTGACGGGCACCCACTGCGAGGACCTGGTCTTGCGCCTGATGCTTGCCGGTGTCGACCCGGCCCGCATCGCCACGGCAAAAGACGGCATCGCCGCCGCCGATTGCCTGGACTGCGAGCACGTCGACTCCATCTACTTTAGCCATGCCGTGGACAACTACTGGGATGCCAAGAAGGCGTTCGAGCACCTGGCGGACCTTCTCAACAAGAAAGGGGTGGCTTAGATGTCGACCCCGGTGATCGAGAGCCTGTTCCCCGAGTTCTCTAATCAGGGCGGGGACAACGGCAACATGATGTACCTCAAGGCCTGTCTTCCCGACGCGGAGTTCATCGAGACCGGCTTTACCGACGAGCCCGCCTTTGTGGCCCGTGACGTCGACTTTATTTACCTGGGCTATATGACCGAGACCGAGCAAGAGAAGGTCGTGGCCAAGCTCATGCCGTACAAGGCCCGCCTGGCCGAGCTTGTCGAGAAGGGCTGCGTCGTTCTCTTCACGGGAAACGCGTGCGATCTTCTGGGCACCAAGATCGTCTGCGACGACGGGCATGAGGTCGACTGCCTGGGCTTCTTTGACTTTACGGTCAAGCAGGACTTCTCGCGCCGCATCGTCGAGCCCTACCTGGGCACCTTCGTGCCCGCCGGCAACGGCGCCCAGCCGCTTGAGATCGTTGGCTATAAGGTGCAGTTCACGCAGGTCGAGGGCGACAACAGCCGCGAGCCCTTCTGCAAAAACGAGGTTGGCTTTGGCCTTAAGGCCGGCGACTCCTTTGAGGGTTATCGCCGCCGCAACCTCTTTGGCACGTGGCTCTGCGCGCCCCTGCTGCCCATGAACCCGCTGTTCACCGAGTATCTCATGGGGCTTATGGGACAGACCGCCAAGGCGGCGTTTAGGGATGTTGCAATGGCCGCTTATCGCCACCGCCTTGAGGAGCAAAAGACCCCGGGTCTTCACATGCCCATCTAGTTTGGGGAGAAGTGCTTCTCGGCGCGGCGTTCTTTAGAATTTGGGGCTTGTCGGAAGTCTCGCTTTACGTTTGAGGGGTTGTCGGAAGGTTTGGAGCTCAAATCTTTCCGACAACCCTTCGTTTGTAAAGAAATCCTTCCGACAACCTCAGAATCTTGCGGTGTGATTTCCGTCAACCCTCAAATCCTAAGGAGTGGCTTCCGACAAGCCCGGATTCCTAAAGTCCGCCGGGCCGCCAAGAGATTGTGCGTAGATTAATTGGGGGTGTCCCCTGGCGGTATTTGCTTATGGGGAGCTGTAAACTAATAAGGTCTATGCAGCGAGAATCACACCACCTTAAGGCACAGCATGCTTAACGATTTCCACTCTAAATTCAATAAGGTTACCGAGAAGATCGCCGCCGCCCGCGCGGACGCCCAAGGGGCCTTGGCGGCCGAGAAACCCGCAGGTACCGCCCCTGCAGCGACCTCGGCGCCCCGCAAGAACATGCGTAACTACCTGCCCGCGGTCGACGGCCTGCGCGCCGTGGCGGTCGCGGCCGTCTTGGCCTACCACTTGAACCTCCCGTGGGCCCCGGGCGGCCTGGTGGGCGTCACGGTCTTCTTCGTCATCTCGGGCTTCCTCATCACCGGCATCCTCTCCACCGAGCTTGCCGAGAAGCGCACGATCGACCTCAAGCGCTTCTGGGTCCGGCGCCTGCGCCGCCTCATGCCGGCGGTCATCCTGGTCCTTGTGGCCACGGCCCTTCTCGCCTGGTTCTTAAACCAAGGCCTGCTCTACAAGCTAAAGACCGATCTTCTCCCGTCTTTGCTGTGGGTCACCAACTGGTGGTACATCTTCCGCCAAGAGTCCTACTTCGACGCGATGGTCTCGCCCAGCCCGGTCCTGCACTTCTGGTCGCTGTCCATCGAGGAGCAGTTCTACCTGGTCTGGCCGTTGGTCATGCTCTTCCTGTACAAGAAGGGCTACCGCCGCCGCGGCATGCGCAAGCTGTGCCTGGCGCTGGCCTGCGCCTCGGCCCTGGCGATGTTTGTGCTCTATGTCCCCGGCGCCGACCCCAGCCGCATCTATTACGGCACCGATACGCGCGCGTTCTCTCTTCTCGTGGGCGCCTACCTGGCCCTTCGCTGGCCGGTCTACGTCAAGTCGCCCATGCCCTTCGAACGCTTCTGCCCGCCCGAGCGCCAGCGCCGCCTGACGATCGCGGGCTACGCCTCGCTGGCTGCGCTTGTCCTTATGTCTTGCCTGGTGAGCGGCACCGACGCCTTCTGGTACCGCGGCGGCCTGGCTTTGGCGTCCGTGGCCTCTGCGTTGCTGATCGCGGCCATCACGCTGCCCGGCTCCAAGATGGGCCGCGTCTTTGCCTCTAAGCCGCTGCTGTGGCTGGGCACGCGCTCGTACGGGATCTACCTGTGGCACTACCCGCTGCTGCTTCTCATGAACCCCAGCAACGCGGGCAGCCCCAGCGTGCTTAAGATCATCGTCGAGATCGCCGTCATCGTGGGCGTGGCCGAGCTGTCCTACCGCTTTGTCGAGGACCCCCTGCGCCACGGCGCCATCGGCAAGACCTGGCGAGCGTACAAGGCAGGCGAGCTCAAGGGCGCGGCGTTCGCGCGCGCCGGGGCGGCCGCCGCCGGCGCGAGCGCGGTCGTTCTCGCCGCCGTCGTGGCCCTGGCCGTCGTCCAGAACCCCAACCAGGGGCAGGGTCTTCTCACCGACCAGGACCTCGCCGCCGGCACCAGCGAGGGCACCATCGTGGTCCAGGACCAGGCGGCTTCCGCAGACGAGAAGACCGACGGCTCGCAGGACGACGCCGCAACCGCCGAGGACGACGGCCCCGTCGAGGTCACCGGCTACGAGCCCCTGATGATCGGCGACTCGGTGTCCATCGGCTTGACCGACGAGTTCCACCAGGCCTATACCGGCGGCCTGATCGACGCCTGCGGCAGCCGCCAGATCGCCATGGGCCAGACCGTCTACGACTACTACCGCGACCGCAACGAGGTGGGCCACACCGTCATCCTGGCCCTGGGCACCAACGGCTCGTTTACCGCCGAGGAGCTTGAGGCCTTTATCGCCGACATTGGCGAGGACCGCCAGATCTGGCTGATCACCAACCGCGTGCCGGCGTCCTGGCACCGCACGACCAACCAGACCATGGTCCAGGTGGCCGCGGCGCACGACAACGTGAGCATCATCGACTGGGAAGCCTATAGCGAGGGCCACGACGAGTGGGTGAGCAGCGACGGCATCCACCTCACCTGGGAGGGCCGCGAGGCCTACATGCAGATGATCGTGGACGCCATTGGCTCCAACAAGTACATCGAGGCGGCAACCGCCAAGGCCAACGAGGCCGCGGGCGGCGCCTGGGTGAAGCCCGAGGACGGCACCTCGACCGAGATGCACGACGCCCTG
>CAVDXJ010000162.1:0-4659 GCA_963612765.1 Oscillospiraceae bacterium | reverse complement strand
ATGCCGGTCTGGGCGGGGTAGTAGTAGCCGTCCTCGAAGTCGAGCATCTTGCGCTGGCCGGCCACGACGGGGTAGCGGTCCTTGCCGTGCGGGATCACGTCGACGTTTGCCAGGCCGCGGCCGTCCGCGTTGTAGGCGCCCTCGCACTGGTTTGCGGCGGTGGCGCCGCCCCAAAGGAAGCCTTCCGGGAACTGCTTGGTGGTGTCTTGCGCCATGTTTTCTCCAATCACTTCGCGGGTTTTGTCGGAGGAAAGTATGGCAGAGAATTGTGCGTCGGCGACTGGTGTCAGCGATTTAGACACTTCTTTTCGCAGGTGAGTGGCGCCGCGTGATACAACCTGATACGTTTTTGGCGTACGGCGGGTTCCCCGGCGCGTCCGACGCCGCGAGAACAAAAAAGTCGAAAGACGGGCGCGGTCTGGGGATGCGTTGACTAGCCAGGCAAGTTTGGGCACAAAATCCCAGTTGGTGCGTTGCTAAAATCGATGTCTACTTGGCAAGACGCCCTGGTGCGCCCGTCTTTCGTCCTTTTTGCGAGAAGGGCCCGGCGAGGTGGCGAGGACGGTGCGGGAGGAGAGGTTGTGGACAAGAGGAAGGCCTATGGGGCGGCGCTGGGGATCTTGGCGATCTTTGAGTGCGTGGCGGTGACGTTGTGGCAGGTCAAGGGCAATGTTTTCTACCTGTTCAACTTTAGCTACATAGGCGCCTCGATCGCGCTGGGCTTTTTGCTGATGGCACGCGAGAAACCCTACGCACGTCGCGCGGTCCAGCTCTTGGTGGGCCTTTACATGCTGGTTTACCTGGGCGTCATTTGCCAAGAGAACATGCAGATCGAAGGCTTTTGGTACTACCTCTTTACCGGCAGCTTCGAGGCGGCAACCATCCATTACGCCGTGGCCAAGATCTTTGGCCCGCTGGTCTTTGGCCGAGGCTGGTGCGGCTACGCCTGTTGGACGGCGATGGTCCTCGATTTTCTGCCGTACAAGGTGCCGTGGGGGCCGCGCAAGAAAATCGGCTGGCTGCGCTACGTGACCTTTGCCGCTTCGCTAGTGTTTGTCTCGGCGCTATTCCTGGCCCACGTGGGTAACATCGAGAAAATCATGTTTTGGGCTTTTCTCGCAGGTAACGCAGCGTATTACGTTGTGGGAATTGCCCTGGCGTTGGCCTTTAAGGACAACCGGGCGTTTTGCAAGTACCTGTGCCCGGTGACGGTCTTCCTCAAACCCATGAGCTACTTCGCTCGCGTGCGCGTGACCTGCGACCACGCCAAGTGCGTGGGCTGCGGAGCGTGCCGCCGCGCGTGCCCCATGGACGTCGACGTGACCGACGACTCGCGCCGCCGTGCCAACGCCACCGAGTGCATCTTGTGCATGGAGTGCGCTCGCGCCTGCCCCAAGAAGGCGATTTAGAGACCGCCGGACCGTCTTGCTGCGAACGTGGCGAGAAGGCCTATACTGGGGTGAACGATGTAAGCTTAGGCTAACTCTTGGGGGGCTACGATGCAGTTTTCGACGATGGGGGACCCGGGCAATCCGGCGATCCTGTTCTTTCACGCGATGGGCGTCACCGGCGCAAGCAGCGAGCGCGTGGCCTCCCGCCTGGCCGATCGCTACTTCTGCATCATGCCCACCTCAACGGTGTACTGCGAGGGCCAGACCTACGTGAGCAAGGCAGACGAGGTTGCCCAGGTAGAGGCGTTTCTCGCCAAGGAAGGCGTCGAGAAGATTGCGCTGGTTGTCTCGTCGTCGTTGGGAGCAGATCTGGCCTGCGCGTTTATGAGCCAGACCAAACTGCCGGTCGATCACGCCTTCTTTGATGGCGGCCAGTTTGCGCAGATCGCGCCCGGAACGCGCCGCGCCATGGTGCCCTTCTTGTGGCTGGCGATCAAGAGCCTGTGGTGGTCGCGCGGGGGCACCTTGAAGCACATCCTGTGGTGCGACAACGACGAGATTAAGCCGTACTTTGTGGCGGCTGGTAAGGCTCTGACCTGGGGGAACTTGAGTCGTCAGTTGGCTGACAGCTTGGAAGACAAGCCGTTTGCCCCGCTGCCCGATGACCTGCAGTGCCGCTCGTTTTGGGAGTTTGGCAGCGCCGAGGACCACTTCAAGTACCGCGACGCCGTGATAACCGCCTACCCGCACGGGCGCTTCCCGGTCTTTGAGGGCTACAACCACATGCAGTACCAGATCGAGGACCCGGCGGGGTTTGCGGGCATGTTGGTAAGCGTTATCGAGAAGAACGAGCTGCCTGACCTGGCGTTTATTCGCTAGTCGCCGCGTCTGCGCACGCCGCTCGCAGCCTGCGCAGGAACTCCTCGCAGGCACGGCTGCGCAGCCGGTATTTCTTCCATACCAAGAACGACCCAATCTCCATCGGCGGGTCAAGGGGAATAAACCGCAGGTCAGAGGCATCGAGCTGCAGTAGATGGTCGATGCCCATGGCACAGGCCTCGCCGGTGCGCACCAGGTGGGCCGCGTTGCCGATAAGGTCGAAGCGGCCCACGACGTTGAGGTCGTCGACGGCTAGCAGCCCGTGCGACCATCCGGCCAGGTCAATGGCCTTGTTCGATGTGCGTGAGCTTAACAGCAGCGGCATCTGGGCCACGTCGGCTGCGGTTGCTGCGGCAAGCTGCCCCCACGGCCCGTCCGCCCATACGGCCACGCCCACGCGGTCGGCGTCAGGCATGCGCAGCCACTCGTATTTCTCCAGGTTAACAGGCTCGATGAGCAGGCCAAAGTCCAGAAGGCCGCGTTCCAGGCGCTCCTCGACGGCGTCGGCGTTTCCCGTGTAGAGCTCGACGTTCACGCCGGGGTGGTCGCGGCGCAGCTCGGCAAAAACTTGCAGGACCAGGCGCATGGCTTGGGTCTCGCCGGCGCCGATGCGGATCGTGCCGGTAAGGGCTCCCTCGGCGTCGGCCAGCTCGGCCTCGGTCTGATCCACCAGGGACAAGATCTCCTCGGCGCGCTGGCGCAGGCGCATGCCGTCGCCCGTCAGCACGCACGAGCGGTTGGTGCGCTCGAACAGCGTGACGCCCAGCTCGCGCTCCAGATCGGCGATCTGGCGCGAGAGGGTGGGCTGCGTGACGTGCAGAACGTTGGACGCCTCGGTCATGTTCTCTTCGCGGGCGACGGCCAGAAAGTAGCGCAGGGTTCGAAGCTCCATGGCGGGTTCCTCTCGGCGGCGCGGGCGCTAAAAGCGCGGGTAGAAGTACGCGAGACCCACAATCCAAGCTGCCAGCAGCACCGGCACGCCAAACTTGAAGGCGGGCTTGCGTGTCTTGTGATGCGCGACGCGCATGGCCAAAAGCCCGCCTGCCGCCCCGCCCGCGGCGGTGAAGCCCAACAGCATCTTCTCTGGGATACGCCAGGCGCCGCGCTTTGCTCGCCGTTTATCGACGCAAAAGAGGAAAAACGTAAAGAGATTGATGCAGCAAAGATATGCGATAAGAGCCGTCATGGTCTTCTCCGTTCCACAATACGGTGCGCGTATACCAAACTAGTCGATATAGGTATTTAACATCATGTGACCGCCGCCATATCGTGGAAACCAAGAAATCCCACCCAAAACGAGAAAGGCGGACGCACATGCAGTACACGACCCTGGGGCACTCCGACATCAAGATCTCTAAGCTTTGCCTGGGCGGCATGAGCTTTGGCGAGGCCAGCCCCGATTTCCATCAGTGGACCATCGACCAGGCGGGCACGCAGGCCGTGATCAAACGCGCGCTTGACCTGGGCATTAACTTCATCGACACGGCCAACTGCTACAGCTTTGGCACCAGCGAGGAGTACATTGGCGCCTCGCTGCGCAACCTGGGCGTCGCTCGCCAGGACGTGGTGCTGGCCAGCAAGGTTTACTTCAACGAGGGCAAGCTTAGCCCCGGTGCGATCGAGCGCGAGGTCGAAGGCTCCCTCAAGCGCCTCGGCACCGATTACCTGGACCTTTACATCATCCACCGCTTTGACTACGACACCCCCATCGATGAGACCATGGAGGCCCTGGATCGTCTGGTGCGCGCCGGCAAGGTGCGCGCCCTGGGCGCCAGCGCGATGTACGCTTACCAGCTGCACAATATGCAGGTAGCGGCCGAAGCCAACTGCTGGACCAAGTTCACCAGCATGCAGTGCCACTACAACCTGCTCTACCGCGAGGACGAGCGCGAGATGATCCCCGTTTGCCGTCAGTACAACATGGCCATCACCCCGTACAGCCCCATGGCGTCCGGCCACCTTGCGCGCCCGACCTGGGAAAGCTCCAGCGTGCGCGGCACGACCGACACCACCATGGTCAACAAGTACGACCATGACCGCGCCATCGACATGCCCGTGATCGAGCGCGTGGCCAAGGTCGCGGCAGACCACGGCGTCCCCATGGCGCAGGTGGCCCTGGCCTGGCACTGGGCCCGCGGCGTTGAGGCGCCCATCGTGGGCTGCAGCAAGCCCGAGCGCGTGGACGACGCGGTTGCTGCCCTTGACCTGCAGCTTTCTGCCGACGAGGTCGACTTCCTCGAGGAGCTCTACCAGCCGCACGCCCTTGTCGGTCCCGCCGCTCGCCCCGGCGAGAAGGCCCTGGCCGGCACCACCAAGGTCAAGCTCGCGCGCTAAGGGCCGCGCCGTATGGACGAGAAAACCCTTACCAACCTGCGCGACGCCGGCTGCG
>CAVDXJ010000161.1:0-4672 GCA_963612765.1 Oscillospiraceae bacterium | reverse complement strand
GCTTGCCGAGAAACTCCTCATCGGCCCCGCGAACGGTGTCTCGCACAAACACGGCATACGGCGCCACGGACGCCACGGCCTCCTCGACCGCTTGTGCGAAGCTCTTCTCGCCACCCCAAACAAGGACCTGGTAGTCGGCAGCGGCCGCCGTCTTATATTCCACGTTGTAGACGCAGCTGATGTAGTCTGATGCCTTGACCTCGCAGGCAATGCCACGGCGCTTGAAGTGGTCCTCAAGCGCGCGCCGACCGGCTTCGATGGCGTAGGGCTTGCTCTCCATGATGCCGCCGTTGGTCGAGCCGGGGTGGCAGCGCCAGTGGTAGAGGACCTTGGGGACACGGCAAACGTCGCGCGCGACCTCGGTGGCCTTGAGGGCCATGTCGTAATCCTGTGCACCGCTCGTGTAGTCGGGGGAAAGCTCGACCTGGTTCAAAACGTTGCGACTCACCGTCAACATGTGGACGATGTAGTTGTGCGAGTGGAAAAGGCCCTGGTTAAGCTGCGGTTTGAAGCGCGGGGCATAGGCCTTCGCAAGGTCCTCCTCAAAGTTGTCCTCGTCGCAGCAGAGAAGGTCGATCCGGGGGTTCTCGTTGATGGCAACGGCGTATTCGAGCAGACAATCCTTGTCCAGCACGTCATCGTGGTCAAAGAAGCTCACATAGTCGCCCGTGGCTGCACGCACGCCAACGTTGGTGTTGCCGGCGATGCCCAGGTTATCCGGGATCTCGATGACCTTGATGCGCGGGTCGTCGTAGCCTGCCAGCACGTCCCCCATGCCGTCGTTGGCGGGGCTGGCGTTGACCAGAACGAGCTCCCAGTTGGTGTACGTCTGCGCCAGCACCGAGTCCAGCATCTCGCGCAGGTACGGCAGCGGCGTGTTGAATAGCGGCACGATCACACTAAAGAGGGGGCGAGAAGAAGGGCCGTTCTCGTCGCATGTCGTAATCACAGGATGGCTTTGCAGCCACTGCCCGTACCCGCCGTCGATGTCGGGGTTCACCATGTCATAGTTGCGGAAGAAAACAATCTTGCGGTAGCGATAGGGCGACATCTTGAAAAGCGTGTGACCGTCGCAGGTCACGCGGTAACTCTGGGACCCGGCGGGAAGCCTTAGGGAAAGGCAACGGGACAACGTGTCGCTCTTCTCGGCATCGAGAAAAACGGCTTCCTTCAAGATGGAATCCCCCTGGTTGTCGACCACATCAACCTTTGAAATATCCAAGGCGGGGCTGTTGGTGACGTAGAGTCGATGGACCTCGTCTTGCCCGGCCTCAAAGACCTGGAAAACCTTGCCGGTGGGAATGCTCATGAAAACCTGCCCGTCTTAAAGAAATGGCTGGAAGCCGCGGTTTCTCGGCTCCCAGCCAACGATATCACATGCCTGTTGGGCCGCGGCCGCTTACCAGCCGGCGGCCACCTGGGCGGTCGGGGTGGTGCGCACCGTAAGGTCGCCCGTCGCGTTGGCCGAGGTCTTCACCGTGTAGGTGATGACGGCCTCGTGGCCCGGCTCGATCTGGATCTGCGTGCCGGTCCTCCAGGTCTGCAGCGTCGAGTAGGAACCCTGGACAAAGCCGTTGCCAAGGTCGCAGCTGATGTCGCTGATCGAGCCGCCGGCGGGCGCGTAGAGCATGACCTCCTCGATCATGTTGCCCAGGCCGGTGAGGGCGGGGTTGTAACCGGTGATGTAGGAGGGGACAGAGGCGGCCTCGTCCTCGGTGATGTTGTTGCGGATAACGGTGGTGGCCGTGTACGTCTTGGTGCCGTCGGCGCTCAAGACGGGGTCGCTCAGCGTGGTGTTGACACTCATGTACCAGGTCATCTTGGCCCAGGTGTTGTCGTTGATGTAGACGCCGAGCTCGGGCGTGGTCTCGTCCTCGGCGATGTCGCCCGCCAAGTTGAACTTGACGACGGCGTTCTGCTCGTCGGCGTCCTGCATCCAGGCGAGAAGGCGGTTCTCCTTGGCGGCGGACTCGAGGACGCCCGTGAGCTTCTCGAGGCCCGCGTCGCCGAGGTTGCCCATGACCTGCTTGAACACAAGCCCCGCCACCTGGGAGAAGTACTCGTCCTGCGCGGTGCCGTCGTTACCGAACTTCTTATAGGTGCCGTTGAGAAGGATCGCCGCGGCGTTGGTGCCGTCGACGACCTCGCCGTCAGAGGCGGTCACGGAGCCCACGAGGGACAACAGGTTCTGCAGGACAACCGGGTCAAGGGCAACGACACCGTCGGGCATGGTGCCCATGCGCTGGTACCACAGGTGCGCTATGTGCTTGGCCGAGACAGGAAAGTCGGGGTTGCAGGTGATGATCTGCGGCGTCACCGCGTTGTCGTGCGAGAACATTGCGGCCTCTTTGGGGTCCAGGTCCTCGGCGTAGTCGTCGCCCGCGAGCTTGGTGATGGCCTGGAAGTCGCCCATGGTGATGCGGCCGTCGGTGACCGAGATGATGCCCGTGGCGCCCGGGAAGCCGCCGGTGGCGCGGATCTCGGCGTTGTTCTGGGCCACCACCAGGTAGTTCCTGGTCTGACCGTTGGTGCCCAGCATCTGGGGCAGGACCTTGAGGATGGGCTGTGCTGCGGTCAAGGTGTCGTTGGCCTCGTTAAGAGGGTCCTTGACCTTGTCAAGAATGGACTTGAGCTGCGAGATGTGCGCCTCGGGCAGGCCGTTGATCGTCTCGATGGAGGTCTGGATGACGGGCGTGGCCTCGTCGAGAGCGTCGATGAGCTTCTCGAGGATGCTCACGTTGATGGCGCCGTCCTGCAGAAGCTCCGAGAGCTTAAGGCCGCTCAAGCCGTCCGCCACCGGCACTAGCGCCTCCTCGACCAGGTTGGACGCCGTGGCGGCAAGCTTCTGGACGCTCTTCACGTCCTGGCCGTAGACGGGCGCCGCCGCGGCGATGTTCCAGGCGGTGGTGTTGACCTCTTTGTTGATGGTGTTGGTCTTGGCGCGGATCGTCTCGACGGAGTTGGAGAGCGCCGCCGAGTCGCCCTTCTTGACGGCGTCGGTGAACGCGGAGGCCTGCGCCATGATGGCCGCGGCCTCGCCCTTCACCGTCTTGGCCGACCGATAGATGGCAAAGGCCTCGACGCCGCCCAACACGCCCAGCACCAGCACGATGACGGCTACCACGATGGCGACGTTTCTGCCGGTGTGCTTCTTCTTTTTGTGCTTGTGGCGAACAAGCTGCTCGCCGCCCTGCTCGTCGTCTTGGACCTGGTCCTGGTAGGGGTCGAAGACGTAGTCGTTTTGGTAGTTGAACTGTGCGTCGTTGCCAAAGCCGGGCTGGAAGCCCGTCTGGTAGTCGTCCTGGTAGGCAAAGGGGTCCGGCTCGGGGCTAAAGACATCGCTCTGGTTGTCGCGGGCGTCGTCGACCGTCTGCTTTCTTTGCGCGGGCGCCGTGCGGCGCGGCTGGTTGTTCTCGCTGTTGGCAAAGTGGGAAGCCAAAACTAAACCTCATTCCTTGTCTAAAGAATGCTTTAAATTCCTTGTGTATTAAAAGAGATGCGCGTGTATTCAGCCTTTTCATATTACTGTAGTGAGACGAACTAACTGCTATTTTGCTCAATTACTACACGGGAGGGGCCACGTGTCTCACGAAAACGATCTTGTCTCTGTCATCGTCCCCATTTACAACGTCGAGAAGGACTTGGCGCAGGCGCTTGAGAGCATCCTTGGCCAGACGCACAAGAACCTCGAGCTGATCTGCATCAACGACGGCAGCAAGGACGGCTCCCTCAAGATCATCCAGGATTTTGCCGCCAACGACGAGCGCGTCGTGGTCGTCGATAAGAAGAACGAGGGCTACGGCGTGGGCTGTAACCTGGGCATCTCTATGGCGCGCGGCCAGTGGATCTCTATCATCGAACCCGATGACTGGATCGAGCCCACCATGTACGAGGACATGCTCGCCCTGGCCTCCAAGTTCACGCAGGACATCGACATCGTCAAGACCCCTTGGACCGACATCCGCGATTGGAACGACCCGGCAAAGCAGCACCCCTCCCACTGCCTGCTTGAGGGTCGCATCAAGACCTCGACCGCACCCTTTACCGTGGCCGATCACCCCATCTTGCTTGAGCTTCACCCGGCCATTTGGTCGGCCATCTACCGTGCCGATTTCCTGCGCGAGAACAACATCTGCCTGCCCGAGTACCCCGGCGCCGGCTGGGCCGACAACCCCTTCCTGGTAGAGACCCTGTGCCAGGCCAAGGCCATCGTCTATCTGGATAAGCCCTACTACAACTACCGCTGCGACCTGCCCGGCTCCACCTTGAACCACGCCACCGACGAGGCCGTCGCCCGCCCCTTCGACCGCTGGATGGACATGATGGACGTCATCGAGCGCCTGGGCGTCACCGACAAGCGCATCATCGCGGCCCACTACGTGCGCGGCTTCAACTACACCTACGGCGCCATTCACGACGACGGTTGGGACAACCCCGTGGTCAAGGCCAAGACCCGCGAGGTCTTCTCGCGCATGGACCCGGCAATCGTGATGGACGACGTCGTGGTACCGCCGCACCGCAAGCGCTTCTACTGCGAGGTCACGGGTCGCCCCTACAAGCCCGGCCTGCCGATTTCGTGGGTGGGCCACCTTGCCAGTGAGACCGTGTGTACTTTGAAGGTCGAGGGTCCTGGCCGCGTCCTCAACCGCGCGAAGAACGTGCTGTCCAAAAA
>CAVDXJ010000160.1:0-4744 GCA_963612765.1 Oscillospiraceae bacterium | reverse complement strand
TACGCCACGGGCCCAAATTCGCGACGCGTCTACCAGCGGGTTTGTGAGAAGCACGGAAAACAAGCCTCGAAATACACTGACATGCCCACAAAAACTAGCGGGCCGCGACGCAGGCAGAGACGACCTGGACAAGCTGGTCGATGTCGATGGGCTTGGCAAGATGCCCGTTCATGCCCGCCTCCAGGCAGTGCTCCTCGTCCTCGACGAAGGCGTTGGCCGTGACCGCGATGATCGGCACGCTCGCGGCGTCGGCGTGACCGCTCGCGCGGATCGCCGCCGTGGCCTCGAAGCCGTCCATCACCGGCATCATCACGTCCATCAAAATCGCGTCGAAAGTGCCCGCCGGCTCGCTGCAAAAGCGCTCATAAGCTGTAGCTCCATCTGCCACAGCAACCACATGCCCACCGCGATCTTCAATCAAAATCTTAGCTATCTCGGTATTAAGGTCGTTGTCCTCGGCCAACAGGATGCGCATGCCCTCGATGCCAAGCTCAACGGCCGGCGCCTCGTCAAAGCGCGCGACCTCGGGCGCCACGGCAAACGGGATCTCGACCACAAACGTCGACCCCTCGCCCTTGACGCTCTGGACGCAAATAGTGCCGTCCATCTTCTCTACCAGGCGCTTCACGATCGACATCCCCAGGCCCGTGCCCTGGACATGCGTGCGCACCGCGTCGTCGCCCTCCTGGACAAACGGGTCGAAGATCCGCTGCACAAACTCCTCACTCATGCCAATTCCGGTGTCCGAGATGGTCCAGCGATACACTACCTGTCCCTCGTTGCGCCTCACGCACTCGGTCGACGTCGTGATCGAGCCGCCCGGCCTGTTGTACTTGATGCAGTTGCTGTAGATGTTGAGGAAGATCTGCCGCAGGTGCAGCGGGCTCGCGAACACGTAGCGCACGGGAACCTCGCGCTTGTCGACAAGAAGCGAGATGCCCTCTTCGCGCGCCTTGTCCGCGATGATCGTCGTGATGGAGCGCGACACGTCCATAAGGTCTGTGGCCTCAAACTTGAGCTCGATCGAGTCGTCATCCAGCTTGTTCATCTGCAGCACGTCGTTTACCAGAGACAGCAGGTGATCTGCCGCGATGCGCATCTTCTCCTGGTTCTCGCGCACCAGCTCAATGTCGTCGGCGTGCGCTTGGTTGATCTGCAGAAGGCCGATGATGCCGTTGAGCGGTGTGCGAATGTCGTGGCTCATACGGCTCAGGAAGTTCGTCTTGGCGGTGTTGGCGTGCTCGGCGGCCTGTTTGGCGGCCAGAAGCTCCTCCATGTGAGCGTTCTCCTCGCGCTCCAGCTCGTCGACGTTGCGCAGGCCAATGATGACGCCCGTCACCGGGGCGTCCCCCGCGCCGTCCTTGTCCATGCGAATGACGTCGAGCTCTGCGGCCGAGACCGGCCCACCGTCGCGCGTGAAGTGGTAGCGCCTGGTCAAGCTGGGGTTGCTGGCGAGAAGAACGCGCAGCTTGTCGCGGGTAAACTCGCCCAAGAAGTGCTCGCGCTCCTCCTTGACGATAAAGGAGTCCACGTAGGTCGAGATCACCTCGTCAAAGGAAAGCCCGTCCTCGATGCCTCGTGCCGCGGCGCTCTGCTCGTAGGAGGCCTCCATCTTGATGACCTCGATGGTGTTGGCCGCCAGGTCGCACTGCAGGATCGTGAGGTAGTTCTCGCCTAAGGCCTGCGTGACAGAGCGGTTGCGCAAAAGCTCATCCTGCGCGGCCTTGAGCTCGGCCAGCGCCTGCTTGAGCGAGCCGTTCTCTTTCTCGGCCGCCAAGGTGCGTTTAAGCACGCTCGACTGGAAGAGATAGAAATAGAACAGGGTGCCGTAGACCATGGCCGTGCGACCGATGTTCTGCACGTTGAAGAAGGTCTCGGCAATGGTGGTAACAACCAGATAGACCACGATGACCAGCATCATCGTAGTGTCGAAGTAACGCCCCAAGATGTTGTGCTTGATGACGTGGACCACAAACCAGGCCAGGTAGATAAAGATGCACGCCAGCGGGATCCAGGCCAGGGGCCCGCCGCGGTAGAAGTGGTTGTCGGCCGTGTAGCCGTACACCACGTCGGTAAACAGGACCGAGAAGGCGGCGAGAAGATCGACGACCAAGGGCGCGAACAGCACGACATTGGCAACGCGGGTGCGATTCCTGCGCTTTAGCATGAGCAACAGCAGCAAGATGATGAAGGGGCGCGCGCTGTAGCCGATCGCGCTCAGGACGCCGCGCCAGACAGAGTAGGTAGGGGCCGTGCTCATGACAATCTCGCCCATGGCGGCCGCGACCTCGAGGGCCTCGGCGGCAAGCACGAGGAAGAAGAGCCAGCGCGAGCGCTGGTCGAGCGTCCGGGCCCGATATATCATCAGCGCAAGAAAGCACAGGCCAAAAATCGGCGCCAGGGTGCTGAGCCAAAACTGGTCGATGGACATGCTCACTCCTCTTACATCCCTGAGCTGGGGTTTATTTAAACCGCACGCGCTGCACGGCCCAAAGCGACACACGTAGCAAGATTACCACAGTAGCTCTCGCTATCCCCTTACAGATAATTGACGGCGCCGCGGCCAAGGCCTCCTCCCCCGAGTGATAACATCTAAGCTTGTTTTTACGTTCGCCAACCGCGAGCCTCGCCCCTGATGTCTGGAAGCCCATGGACCTGACCTCGGCAAACACCACCTACGCTCTTGTCGTCTTGTTTTTGCTGCTCATCGACGTGATTCTCGTCCACAGGCTCACGCGCACCCCCGGCTTTGGCGCCGAGGAGCGCTGGATCATGAAGCTCTTTGTGGCCACATGCGTCTGCGCGCTTTCTGACGCCCTTTGCGTCGGCGTGGGGGCTGCGGCCGGCCAAGTGGGAAACTACCTGTTCAACGCTGCCTTTGACCTCTCCACGGCCTATATCGCGTACTTCTTCTTCCTGCTATGCGCCCAGCGCCTGGGGTCCAGCATCCTGGAGCGCCCAGCATTGCGGGTAGCGGCATCGCTGCCCATCGCAGCCTTGACCGCCCTCGTCTTGACCTCGTGGGTCACGGGCCTCATCTTCACCATCCTGCCCGACGGCACCTACGTGCGCGGCCCGCTCTTCGCCCTCTTTGTCTTTGTGCTGGCAAACGGCTACACGGTGGGCGCAGTCCTTCTCGCCGCCCTGCACTACCTCAAAGACCCCACGCAGGAGCGCCGCCGCGATGCGATTGAGTTCATCCTCTACATCATCCCCCTCACGCTGGGCACCATCCTCCAGTTCTTCTTCACCAGCACGCCCAGCTCGTCCATGGGCCTCACGCTCACGGTCCTTCTCGTCTTCATGAACAACCAGCACCGTCTGCTCTCCAAGAAGGCGCGCGAGGCCCAGGAAGCAAACCGCGCGAAATCCGAGTTCCTCTCTCGCATGAGCCACGACGTGCGCACGCCGATCAATGGCATCGTGGGCATGATCGCGATCGCCAAGGACAACCCAAACGACAAGGCGCGCGTGCTGGCCTGCCTGGATAAGATCGAGGTATCGGCGGGCAGCCTCTTGGCGCTGGTCAGCGACGTGCTTGACCTCTCGAAGCTCGAGACCTCGGGCATGGTGCTAAGCAGCGAGCCCTTCAACGTCCAAAAGATGTGCGACGACGTGCTAGACCTGCAAAAGATCATAGCGTCCGAGAAGGGCGTCGAGGTTTACGTGGACCACGCCGACTTCCCGCACCCCTGCGTCGTGGGCGACGCGAAGCATGTGCGCTCCATCGTCATCAACGTGCTCAACAACGCGATCAAGTACACCAACCCCGGTGGCCGCGTAACGTGTTCCTATCACGAGCTTGAGGCCTCTGACCAGCACCTTATTGGTGAGTTTGTCATCGCCGACACGGGCATTGGCATGAGTGAGGAGTTCGTCGAGCACATGTTCGAGCCCTTTGTGCAGGAGCGCAGCGACGCACGCTCGACCTACCAAGGCACGGGTCTGGGGCTGGCCATCGTCAAGCAGACCGTCGACCTCATGGGCGGCACGGTAGACGTGAGGTCCCAGCAGGGCGTGGGCACCACGTTCGCGATCCGCCTGCCGTTTGACGTGGCGGCAGACGGCAGCTGCGCCGACCTGCGCCCCGTTGACCTCGACCTAGCCGGCCGTCGCTTCCTTGTTGCCGAGGACAACGACCTCAACCTCGAGATTATCCAGTATGTGCTGGAAGACGCCGGCGCCCACGTGAACGTGGCGAGAAACGGCCAAGAGGCCATCGACGCGTTTATGCGCGCGCAGCCGGGAACCTTCGACGCCATCATCATGGACGTCATGATGCCGCAGGTGGACGGCCTGGAGGCCACGCGGCAGATTCGCGTCTCGCCCAAGGCAGATGCCCTAAGCGTCCCCATTGTGGGCATGTCGGCCAACGTCTTTGCCGAGGACATCGAGCGTGCGCGCGCTGCCGGCATGAGCGAGTACGTGGTCAAGCCCGTCGACCTCGACAAGCTGGCCGCGGCCCTGCACAAGGCGTGCCGCTAGGGGCATCGACGCGACGCCGGGCGACGCGTTGTCTGGCGGCTCACCGCCTGCCAACACACCAAGACAGCGAGAAGGGCGCGGCCCCGTTTTGGTGGCCACGCCCTTCTCTGTAAAGACCTATTTCCTCCCGGCGCCCGTGCCTTACGGCAGGTCCTCGCCGGTGACCTGGCGGCTTATCTCGGCGGCAGGCGTGAGGCCCAGCAACAGGGCGTCGTGCATCTCGGTCGAGGTGCCGTCCTCGGGCTTCACCCAGGCGCCG
>CAVDXJ010000159.1:0-4775 GCA_963612765.1 Oscillospiraceae bacterium | reverse complement strand
TTCGCGCGATATCCCGCGCAAGTGGCTGTGCTCCGACGAGGTCGTCGTCGAGATTTGCAAGCGCGCCCCTGCAACGATCGATCGCCTACGGCGCATTCGCGGTACCGAGGGATTCAACGACGCCGACGCCCGCGGAGTCGTCGCTGCCGTGAGGGCCGGCCTTGGCTGCAATCCAGCCGACTACCCCCGCGCCCAGAAGCACACCCGCACCTCGGCCGAGGCCGACGGCGTCTGCGACCTCATGTACGCGATGCTTCGCGTCATCTCGGAGAAGTCCGGTGTGGCGCCGCAGCTCATCGCCACAAAAGACGACCTTCTCGACTTTATTTCCAACCGTGAGAAGAGCCGTCTGTCGCGTGGCTGGCGCTGGGAGCTGGCGGGCAAGAGCTTGTCTGCCTTGTTGTCCGGCGAGGTGGGCCTGACGGTCGTGAACGGGCACATCGAGCTTTTGTAGACGCGTCGCGGCGGGCAATTAATGTCCGGTGGCTTGGGTATAAGAGAACGCACGCGTTAAGACCGGGGCCGCGCCGCGCGGCACCGCATAAGGATTGGAGACCCGCCATGGGTTACGGATACTACGGCTACGGTTACGGGATGGACACGGGCTACCTCATCGCTCTGCTCCTCTCGGCAATCATCGGTTTTGCGGCCCAAGCCTATATCAAGAGTACGTATCGCAAATGGTCGGGGGTCTCCGCGTCCATCAACGGCACGGGCCGCGACGTCGCCCGCCGCATGCTCGACGGGGGCGGGGCGTCTAACATCGGCATCACGCGGGTGGGCGGCACCTTGACCGACTACTTTGACCCGCGCGATGAGATGCTGCATCTCTCGGACGACAACTACCGCGGGGCTTCGGTGGCCTCGCTCGCCGTCGCCTGCCACGAGGCGGGCCATGCCGTCCAGCGCGCCAAGGGCTACGGCATGTACAAGGTGCGCACGGCGCTGGTGCCTGTCGTGAACTTTGCCCAGAACTACTGGACGCTCGTGCTTATCGCGGGCCTTTTCCTCAACACGTTTGGCCTGGTGCAGCTGGCCATTGGCCTGTACGCAGCGACGGTCATCTTCTCGCTTGTCACGCTGCCGGTAGAGATCGACGCGTCCCGCCGCGGCATCGCCTATCTCAAGGCGCACGGCAGCAATCTTGACTATTCGGGCGCCAAGAGCGTGCTTATCGCCGCTGCGTTGACCTACGTGGCGGGTGCGCTTTCGTCCATCATTCAGCTTGTCTACCTGCTGCTTCGCTACGGCGGCAACCGGGATAGAAGGTAGGGGAGCGCCATGGCAGATCAAGAGACGCTGGCGCTTTCTGTAAGCGACGCGCTTTCGGTCGTCGACGCCAAGGTCAAGAGCCTTCCCAGGAACATCTGCGTGCTGGGCGAGATATCGGGTTTTCGCGGTCAGAATGCTCGCAGCGGCCACTGCTATTTCCAGCTTAAGGACGAGCACTCGTCCATGGAGGTCATGGTTCCCAAGGGCGTCTACGAGCCCTTGAAGCGCGAGGGCATCACCTTTAGGGACGGCCTGCAAATCCTGATCTTTGGCTACTTCGACCTGTGGAAGACGTCCGGCCGGCTTTCCTTCAAGGGCATGCACATCGAGCTCTATGGCGAGGGCTACCTGCGTCAGCAGGTGGCCGAGCTGGCACGTCGCCTTGAGGCCGAGGGCCTGATGGAGCCTTCCCGTAAGCGACCCATCCCTGCCTTCTGCACGCGCGTCTGCGTGGTGACCTCGCTTTCTGGCAGCGTCATCGAGGATGTCAAGCGTACGTTGGCGAGAAGAAACCCACTGGTAGAGATTGATGTCGTTGGCTGCGGCGTGCAGGGTAAGCAGGCACCGCCCACGATCGTGCGCGCCCTTGCTGTGGCCGCCTCGGCCCGTCCCGACGCGATTTTGCTGGTTCGCGGCGGCGGTTCTTTTGAGGACCTCATGTGCTTCAACGACGAGTCGGTGGCCCGCGCCATCGTTGCGAGCCCTGTGCCCGTCATCACCGGTATTGGCCACGAGCCCGACACCTCGATCGCCGACATGCTGGCCGACCGCAGGACCTCGACGCCCACGGCGGCTGCCGAGTCGGTGGCGCCGGGCATCGACGACATCCAGCGCCAGATGATCCAGCGCCAGCGCCGCCTGGGCCAGGCCATGCAAACGACGCTTGACTCGGCGTTTGCGCAGCTTGACGGGTATAGTCGCCGTGCCGACGCGAGCATGGGCTCTGCCCTTTCGCGCCTTGAGGTGCTGGTCTCGGGCTATGCCTCGCGCAAGTGCCTGCAGGACCCCACGGCCCCCCTCAAAACCAGGCGCGCAGACGTGGACCAGCTGTGCCAGCGTTTCTCGGCGGCTTTGCCCAAGACCCTGGCCCGACACGGCGAGAATTGCGACCGTTATGCGTCTCGCCTCGCCAACCTGGGTGAGCACCTTACCGATAAGGGCGCGGCGCAGCTTTCGCGCTACGCGGCCTCCCTGGATGCCTTGAGCCCGCTCAAGGTCCTTTCGCGCGGCTACGCCATCGCCAAGGACGAGGCGGGACACGTCGTCAAATCAGCCCAGGACGTGGCGCCTGGCCAGGACCTCACGGTGCAGCTGGGCGAGGGCTCGGTGCTCACCAAGGTCGTCTCGACCAGCGCGCAATAGGCGCCCAAGCAGCGCGTTTTTCTCCGTAACTAATTTCCTAGGAAAGGAATCCCATGGCAGACAAAGCGATCGACCAGATGACGTTCAAAGAGGCCTCCGTCGAGCTCGAGCTGATCGTGCGCGCGCTTGAGGCCGGCGACCTTGAGCTCGAGGAGTCGCTGGAGAAGTACGGCCGCGGCGTCGAGCTCTTGAAGAGCCTGCGCGAGCGCCTGGCCTCCGCCGACCAGAAGGTCCGCGTGCTTATGGACGCCGCTGACGAGAACAGCGCGGTGGCCGACACCACATCGGCCCCGTCTACGGCTTATATTGATGAGTAGCGCGCAGTAACGCGGCATAGCACAAAAGGAGAGGAAACCATGTCCGACTGCATTTTCTGCAAGATCGCCAACGGCGAGATTCCCAGCGACTTTGTCTATGAGGATGAAAACGTCGTGGCCTTCAAGGACCTGAGCCCCCAGACCCCGGTCCATGTCCTGGTCGTTCCCAAAAAGCACTACGCCAACATCATCGACGGCGTGCCTGCGGCCACCCTTGAGTCCATGACCAAGGCGGCCAAGGCCGTGGCCGAGGCAAACGGCCTGGACCAGACGGGCTTCCGCTGCATCATGAACACCGGCGCCGATGCCGGTCAGACGGTCATGCACCTGCACATGCACGTGCTGGGCGGCACCAAGCTCGGCGAGGGTCTTCTCCCTAAGGAGGCCTAAGGCACCATGGAATCTCGCATCAACGACTGCGCCGAGCGCCACGCTCGCGGCTTCAACTGCGCCCAGGCCATCGCCTGCACCTACGCTGACCTGGTGGGCATTGACGAGAAGGCCGCCTTTGCCGCAACCGAGGGCCTGGGCCTTGGCATGGGCGGCATGAAGGGCACCTGCGGCGCGCTCTCGGGCGCCTGCGTGCTGGCTGGCCTGGCCGGAAGCTGCGCCGATTTGGACGCCCCCACCAGCAAGGGCCAGACCTACAAGGTCTCGCGCGAGCTGGTCTCGCGCTTCGAGGAAATGTCGGGCGCCACGCGCTGCGCCGACCTCAAGGGCATCGAGACGGGCACCGTCCTTTGCAGCTGCCCGCAGTGCATCGAGAACGCCGCGCGCCTGGTCGAGGAAGTACTGTTCGCTGACCGCTAGGCCACCTGCCCAGCGCACTTCTCGGTAGCAATTTCTCGGCCTGCGTGCCTGCATGAAATCGATTAATGAATTACCTGTGATAGCCCCGGTTGGGGCTATCCTTGTCTAGCTGTAAATTTTTGTCGCTAAGGGAGAGTCCCTTGCGCATGAGAGGAGAGAAATGAACGTCCTGGTCATCAATGCCGGCAGCTCTTCGCTGAAGTATCAGCTGCTCGACGTCGACACCCGCGAGGTCTACGCCAAGGGCAACTGCGAGCGCATCGGCATCGACGGCTCCTTCATCGGCCACGAGGAGAACGGCTCCGGCAAGCAGAAGCTCGAGGTCGCGCTTCCCGATCACAAGACCGCCGTCAGCCACGTCTTCGAGATCTTGAAGAACGTCCCCCAGCAGGTCGACGGCATCGGCCACCGCGTGGTCCAGGGCGGCTGGTACTTCCCCGAGTCCGCCGTTGTCGATGACGACGTCCTGGCCAAGATCCGCGAGGTCGCTCCTCTCGCCCCGCTGCACAACTATCCCGAGGCCGACGTCGTCGAGATCTGCCGCGACATGTTCCCCGAGTTGGGCAACGTCATCGTCCCCGACACCGCGTTCCACTACAACATGCCCGAGCACGCTTGGCGCTACGCCCTTCCCCGCGATGTCGTCGAGAAGCTCCACATCCGCAAGTACGGCGCCCACGGCACCTCTCACCGCTACATCTGGCGCGCGACCAAGCAGTTCCTGGGCGACGAGTGCCACAAGCTCGTGAGCCTGCACCTGGGCTCCGGCGCGTCCCTGTGCGCCATCGAGGACGGCCGCTCCATGGACACCACCATGGGCCTCACCCCTCTGGACGGCCTGGTCATGGGCACCCGCTGCGGCACCATTGACCCCGCTACCGTCTTCTTCCTCTCCCGTGAGGGCGGCTACTCGATCGACGAGATCGACACCATGATGAACAAGCAGTCCGGTCTTCTCGCCGTTTCGGCCAAGTCCAACGACTCCCGCGACGTGGAGGAGGGCGCCAACGCCGG
>CAVDXJ010000158.1:0-4780 GCA_963612765.1 Oscillospiraceae bacterium | reverse complement strand
GGCCACACCCACCACCAGGGCGCCCACCAGGCCGGGGCCCGTCGTCACGCCGACGGCCGCCAAGTCGGCGGGCACCAGGGTGTCCGTGCCAAAGTGGGCGCCGGCCTGGGCCAAGGTCTCTTCAAAAACGCCGACAATGGCCTCGGTGTGCTTACGGCTGGCAATCTCGGGCACCACGCCGCCAAAGCGGGCATGGAAGTCGATCTGGGTCGCGACCACGCTGGCGCACACCACACCGTGCGAATCGGTGATAGCCATAGCCGTCTCGTCGCAGGACGACTCGATAGAAAGGATCAGCGGGCCGGCCGCGGCCAAGGCCTCACGGGCCTCGTCGCTACGCGGGGCGGCCGTGATGGGCCAGGGGCGAATCGAGGCGCGCGGTGCCGGGTCGTGGTCCGTATCGACAGCCAGGTCTGCCAGCGGCAGATCGGCGCGCATGATGCGGGCGTCGATGCCCGCGCCGTAGTAGTTGGGACGAACGCCGGCTTCCTCGAAGCCCAGGCCGCGATACAGCGCCTCGGCGCCGTCGTTGCCCACCTCGACTTCCAATGAAGCCCAGGTAGCACCCAGCATCTGGGCGTCATAGGCCACGCGACCCAGCAGGCGCGCCGCGATCTTCTCGCGTCGCCTGTCTGCCGCCACGGCAACGTTTGCGATCTGCAGCTCGTCGGCCACCACGGCGCCGCCGGCGTACCCGATGATCGTGCCGCGGTCGTGGGCCACCCACCACACGTGGTTGTGGGTCGAGACGTCCTCGTAAAAGACCTTCTCGGACCAGGGCTCGTGGTTCTCGTCGCTAAAGACCTGGGCCTCAAGCGCGGCCACCGGCGCAACGTCGTTCAAGGTCATGGGACGCAGCTGGCAGTGGATGCCGGCCAGCGCGTCGTCGACGCCGGTGAGCTCGACGGTCGCGGGCTCTTTGAGGCCAAGGCGGGTACGCTCGTTTTCCTCTGCGTCCGAAAGGCGGGTGTAGATGGGCAGGACCAGGGCCGGGTCGCCGTTTTGCTCGGCAAAGACGCCGGCCTCAACGGCGGCGCGCACCAGGCCCTCGCCGGTGGGCCACCAGGCGTCCTGGGCGGTGCAGCGCGTGGCGCCAAAACCGGCCGCCGCGAACTTCTCGGCATACTTGAGCAGGCCGTTTCCAGAAAGGGTGAGGTCGCCCGCGTCGGCACGGGAGGCCAGATCGGCCACGGCAACGTCGGCCTTCACGACGCTCTCGGCGGTGAAGGTGCGGTGCGCGCCCTTCTCGTCCAGCTCGTAGATGCCGGGGTAGACCTCGCCGCGCATGGCGTCGGCAACCACGGCCAGGCGGCCACGTGTGCCCGCGGCCCAGGCCGCCTGTGCCATCGCGTCCAGCGCCGAGGTGCCGTAGAGCCCCACGCCCGCGCCGCACGCCAAGCCCTTGGCCGTGGCGATGCCAATGCGCACGCCGGTAAACGAGCCGGGGCCGCGCCCCACCAGCACGGCGTCGACGTCGGTCATTTTCAAACCAGCCGCAGCTAGAGCATCCTGGCAGGAGCCCACCAGCTCGACGTTGGCGCGACGGCGGCACAGGTGGTCGCGCGCGGCCAAAACGTCGACCGCGCCGTTGTCCACGCGGGCAACGGCGCAGGCCAGCATATCGGTTGAGGTATCAAGAGCAAGAACAAGCATGGGCGTTCCTAACATGTGAGTTTGAGCGCCCTCAAGTATAACCCCTCGCCCCGGGGGCGCAGGTCCCACCACGGCGAGGCGGCGAGCGGAGGCCCGCCTTAGCCCTGCGTCATTTGCGCATGCTCGGCGGCCACGGCGGCGATCAGCTTGGCCATGGGCCACGCCTTGTTCTGAGCAGTCAAGAGCGCCTTGGCCCCCACCACGCACCCGGCCTCCCGACTTTTGGCAAGAAACTCGTTTACCTGCGCGTTTGTCACGTTACAGAGAAGAACGAACTCGCACTCGGGCGCAGGCCCGGCGTACGGCACGGGCGACGGCCTAAAGCCGACGAGCCCCGCGCAGGCCCCGGCCGCGTCACCCAGTCGCTCGGCCCCAATCGTGCGGGCGCGCACGCCCGTCTCCTTCAAGACGGCGCGAACCGCCGCGCCCTTCTCGCCAGCCGCCTCGCCAAAAGAGGGGTCAAGCCCCCAGAGCACCGCGACTGCCGCGGGCTCCGAGGGCTTACCCTTCTTACCAGCCTTTTTGTGCTGTTTAGACGCCATTGGCCTTAGCCAAAGTAGCGGTCGAGAAGACCCTTGAGGGCCTTGCCGTGACGAGCCTCGTCGCGAGCCATCTCGTGGACGGTGTCGTGGATGGCGTCCAGGCCGTTCTTCTTGGCGCAGGTGGCAAGCTCGACCTTGCCGGCGGTGGCGCCAAACTCACAGTCGACGCGCCAGGCCAGGTTGTCCTTAGTGGTGGCCTTCATGTTGGGCTCAAGCTCGGTGCCCAGCAGCTCGGCGAACTTGGCGGCGTGCTCGGCCTCCTCGTAGGCGGCCTTCTCCCAGTACAGGCCAACCTCGGGGTAACCCTCGCGGTGAGCGATGCGGGCCATGCACAGGTACATGCCCACCTCAGAGCACTCGCCGGTGAAGTTTGCCTTGAGCTGCTCGAGGATGTAGGCCTTGTCCTCGTCGGAGATGTTGGGGTTGTCCTTCACGGTCTTGTCGTAGACGCCGTACTCGTGCTCGGCGGCCAGCTCAAGCTCGCCCTCGACCTTCTCGAACATCTTGGCGGGAGCGTGGCAGACGGGGCACTCCGCGGGAGGCTCGGCGCCCTCGTAGATGTAACCGCAGACCTTGCAGACCCACTTGTCCATAATTTCCTCCTTTTGATGGCGACCGGCTTCCCAGCGCCGGTCGCGTCCTCTCCTATGTCACACGGCCCGTGCGGCGCGCACACCGCGCGGCCGGTATGGCTAAAGCTGCTGGCAGGCAGGGCAGATGCCGTCGAACTGCAGCGTGTGGCCGGTGATCTTGTAGCCGCTTGCGCTGCTCGCCGCCACGCTGGCCTCGTCAAGCACCGGGATCATCACGTCGTCCACCTTGCTGCACTGCGTGCAGCGCACGTGGTAGTGGGCAAAGACCTGGTGGTCAAAGTGGTCGGCCCCGTTATTGATCTTGACGCGCAGAGCCTCGCCCTCGTCGGCGAGTTTGCCCAGCGTACGGTACACGGTGGCCTTGCTAATGGTTGGGTGCTTGGCATGGACGGCCTCATAGACCTCGTCTGCCGTGGGGTGGTTTGCCAGGGCCTTGAGCTCGCCTGCGATAATCTCGCGCTGAACGGTGTTTCTCGTCGCCATGGCCTGCCTCCCCTCGCGTCGCGGCCCTCTTGGGCGCCTGTCCTGCTGTTGCCAACTACTATAGCGTATTAGGAACGATTATCAATAGGGAATTTATCTTATTTTGTGAGTCGCTAAGGGCAATCGGCCACCTCGCAAAAACTCCGCTTTGCTAATTGGCCCGCACCTTCTACGCTCCAAGCGCCGACAAAAGCTCCTCACCGCGGGCATCATGGGCCACAAAACGCACCTCGCGGGCCGGCTCGGCGCCCGGCGCGGCCTCATCGTCCTTGCGCGTCACAAAAACGTCCACGCGCGCGTCGCCAATCTCGTCCGAGAACTGTTCGCCCCATTCGATCGAGCACACGCCCTCCTGGCCCAGCACGTCAAAGATGCCCGTGTCCTCAAGCTGCTCGGCGTCGTCCAGACGATACAGGTCAAAGTGATAGAGCGGCAGACGCCCGCCGTCGTATACCATCTGGATAGTAAAGGTGGGGCTGGTCACATCGGCAGTAATGCCCAAACCGGCGGCTATCCCCTTGGTGAGCTGCGTCTTTCCCGCCCCCAAGTCGCCGGTAAGCACCAGCACGTCCCCGTATTGCAAGACACGGCCCAACCGCTCGCCCAGCGCGATGGTCTCTGCCTGCGAAGTAGTCACAAAGCTCTGTTCACAGCTCATATCGATCTCCTTATATGCGAGAAGTACAACGTTGTACTGACACGTCGTCGTCCGGGCGCCAGCGGCCTACCGTTCCGCCGGGTTCTCCAGCAGCCACCGCCCCACCAGTTGCAGGTCCTGAATCAACAAGGGCTCCCACTGCTCGTGGTAAATACAGGCCGCAGGGTGAAACGTGGGCGCCACCACAAAGTGCCCCACCTGGTACAGGTTGCCGCGCAGGCTCGTGACTCCGGCCTGCGTGCGCATGACAAACTGCGTGGCAAAGTTGCCCAGGCACACAATGACGTCGGGCCACACGCTGCGAATCTGCTCGCGCAGGTAAGGCGCGCATGCCGTAATCTCCCCGGGCCGAGGGTTGCGGTTCGAAGGCGGCCGGCACTTGATGACGTTAGCGATGTAAATCTCGTCGCGCGTAAGCCCCGCGTAGCCGAGAAGAGCGTCCAGCTTGCGCCCCGCCGCGCCCACAAACGGCTCGCCCTGCAGGTCCTCGTTGCGGCCGGGACCCTCGCCCACAAACATCACGCGAGCGTGCGGATTGCCGCAACCAAACACCAGGTTGGTGCGGGTTTCTCCCAAAGGACAAGCGTGGCAGTTCCCCACCACGGCGCGAATCTCGTCAAGCGAGACCTCGCGCGGCTTTTGGTTGACGTGCCCGGGAATCTGCATCATAGGCATAGGTCAACACCGGCTGCCCTAAACGTAAACCTTCTGAAGGCGCAGGCCAAAGTCGCAAACGACCTCGTAGTTGATGGTGCCGCGAAGCGCCGCGTGGTCGTCGGCCGTGATTTCCTGCTCGCCGTCGCGGCCAATCAGGGTCACGACGTCGCCCTCGGCAACGGGGCTCGTGGGGC
>CAVDXJ010000157.1:0-4818 GCA_963612765.1 Oscillospiraceae bacterium | reverse complement strand
CGTCCAAGGCCACATCAAAGCGCTCGCCGGTGGCGCGGACCTTGACCTCGGCCTGGTCGTTGGCAACACCGCGCTTGCCCAGGATGACCTGGTACGGCAGGCCGATGAGGTCGGCGTCGGCAAACTTGACGCCGGGGCGCTCCTTGCGGTCGTCGAGAACGACCTCGAGGTCGGCTGCGGCAAGCTCTTGGGTGACCTTCTCGGCAACGGGCCACACAACGTCATCGCCTACGTTCATAGCGATGACCTCGACCTCGTAGGGGGCCACGCACACGGGCCAGCAGATGCCGTTCTCGTCGTTGTGCTGCTCGACGATGGCGCTCACCATGCGAGAGACGCCGATGCCGTAGCAGCCCATGAGGAAGGGCTTCTCGCGACCGTCCTCATCCATGAACGTGGCGCCCATGGACTCGGAGTACTTGGTGCCCAGCTGGAAGACCTGGGAGATCTCGATGCCGCGGGCGGTGTGCAGGGCGCAGCCGCACTTGGGGCAGGGGTCGCCCTCGGTGACGGTGATGAGGTCAGCCCACTCGTCGGCGGTAAAGTCACGGCTGGGCTCGATACCGGTGAAGTGGAAGCCGTCGACGTTGGCGCCGCAGGCCCACTTATGGGCGTCCTTCAAGCACTCGTCGCATACGATACGGATGCCCTCGGGCAGGTTCACGGGACCGATGGAGCCCTTGGGCAGGCCAAAGCCGGCAAGCTCCTCGTCGGTCATCATGCGGTAGCCCAGACCAAAGGCGTGCTCGGCCTTGCAATCGTTGAGCTCGTGGTCGCCGGGGACAAGCACCAGGACGGGCTTCTCGTCTGCGTCAATAAGGCACAGGGACTTGACGGTGGCGTTGGCCGGGATGCCCAGGAAGGTGGCAAGCTCCTCGATGCTGTGGACGCCCGGGGTCTCGATGCGGGTCAGCGTGCCGTCGCCGGGGCCGTCGACGACCGGGACCTTGGTGGTCGCGGCCTCGGTGTCCGCCGCAAAGCCGCAGTCGCACCACACCAGCTCGGCCTCGCCGGCGTCTGCCAGGGCCATGAACTCGACAGAGGTGTCGCCGCCGATCTGGCCGGAGTCGGCCACGACGGGCAGGGCCTTCAGGCCGCAGCGCTCGGCGATACGGGCATAGGCGGCCTTCTCATCGTCGTAGCACTGCTGGAGAGACTCCTGCGTGGCGCTAAACGAGTAGGCATCCTTCATGATGAACTCGCGGCCGCGCATGAGGCCAAAGCGGGGGCGCAGCTCGTCGCGGAACTTGTCCTGGATGTGGTAAAGGGTCACGGGCAGCTGCTTGTAGCTGCGAAGCTCGTTGCGCACCAGGTCGGTATAGGTCTCCTCATGGGTGGGGCCCAGGACAAAGTCGCGGTCGTGGCGGTCCTTCAGGCGCATGAGCTCGGGGCCGTAGGCGGCATAGCGGCCGGACTGCTCCCAAAGCTCGGCAGGGGTCACGATGGGGGTCAGCATCTCCTGGGCGCCAATGCCCTCCATCTCGTCGCGGATGACATCCTCGATCTTGCGGATGACGCGCCAGCACAGCGGCAGGTAGCTGTAGAGACCGGCGGCGGTCTTGCGGATCATGCCGGCACGAAGCAGCAGCTTGTGGCTCACGAGCTCGGCCTCGTTGGGGTCTTCCTTCAACGTGGGGGCATAAAGCTTGGACATCGTCTGGTAGCGTTTCAAACCAAACCAACCTTTCAGCGCAACACTTGCGCGTCTTTACCGAGAAAACCTTTACCGATTCTATTACATGCGCCTAAAGAAAGCGCTCTTGGATCTCTTGGAACAGCTCGTCGACCA
Source organism: Oscillospiraceae bacterium (assembly GCA_963612765.1). GTDB lineage: Bacteria > Actinomycetota > Coriobacteriia > Coriobacteriales > Atopobiaceae > Paratractidigestivibacter. The sequence continues at coordinate 3,029 of CAVDXJ010000157.1, read as the reverse complement.
TCTTGTCCTCGGGGACGCGGCGGATCGGCTCGCCCTTGGCGAAGAGCATCGCCTGGCCCTGACCGCTCGCCATGCCGATGTCGGCGTCCTTGGCCTCGCCTGGCCCGTTGACCGCGCAACCCATGACGGCGACGCTGATGGGGGCTGCGATGCCCTGCAGGCGGCGAGAAACTTCCTCGGCGATTGCGATCATGTTGACCTGGCAGCGGCCGCAGGTGGGGCAGCTCACCAGCTCGGGGCGCAGGCGACGCATGCCGAGGGCACTCAAGAGATCCCAGGCCACGTAGACTTCCTCCACCGGGTCTGCCGTCAACGACAGGCGCATGGTGTCGCCGATGCCCTGCTCAAGAAGGATGCCCACGCCGCAGGCGTTCTTGACGGTGCCCTGGCGCAAAGTGCCCGCCTCGGTCACGCCCACGTGCAGCGGGTACTGCGGCAGGCGCTTGGACAGCATGCGGTAGGTCGCAAGCGTCGTGGGGACGTCGTGGGCCTTGGCCGAAAGTACGATCTTGTCGAAACCTCGGTTCTCGAAGTGATCGACGAAGGCCTCGCACGAGCTCACGAGCTTCTCGGGCTGAGAAAGCGCGGGGTCCTCGGCGATCGCCTTGTCAAGAGAACCCGCGTTGACGCCGATACGGATGGGGATTCCGGCCTCGCCCGCCGCGTCGATGCAGGCATCCACGCGCGACCAGTCGCCGATGTTTCCCGGGTTGATGCGCATGGCCGCCGCGCCGCGTCGCGCAGCTTCGATGGCTAGCTTGTGGTCGAAGTGAATGTCGGCCACCACGGGCAGGGGCGACTCGGCGCAAATCTGCGAGAAGCCGTCCAACACGCGAGCGTTGGGGATCGCCACGCGGATGATCTCGCAGCCGGCGTCCGCCAGGCCGCGGATCTGGGCCAAGGTGGCCGCGGAGTCTGCCGTATTAGTCGTGCACATGGATTGGACGCTCACGGGAGCTCCGCCGCCCACCTGCACGTTGCCCACGTGGACCGGACGCGTGAGGTCTCGCGGGGCTGTCCCGCAGGTCTTCTCGGATGCGTCGCTCATTCGCGCAACACCTACCCAATCACAAAGTTAAGGATGTCGTTTCTCAGCGCAAAGACAAAGATGAAAAGGAAAAAGGCCAGGCCAACATAGGTAATGATGTTCTGGACCTTTATAGACAGGTCGCGGCGGATGATCAATTGGATGGCCTCGATCAAGATCTTGCCGCCGTCCAGGGGCGGGATAGGCAGCAGGTTCATGAAGCCCAAAGACATCGAGATCGCGGCGATGTACTGGATCAGCGTGCTTGGACCGCTCGAGGCGGCCTGCGACGCCATGACCGAAATGCCAACGACGGACGATGACTGGTTAAGGACCTCCATCGTCTGCGTGGGGACGATCAGCTTGAAGGCGTAGGTGGCAACCTGCTTACCGTAGGCAACCGCATAACGTGCGGCCTCGGAGAAGCTGGGGTGGTAGACCTCGGTTTGCGCATTGACGCCAAAGAGCGAGACCGTCTGGCCGTCGGGAAGGTCAGCGTTTAAGGTGAGCTCTTCTTCTCCCCTCTTCACGGTAAGCGTGAAGTCGCGGCCTTCCTCAAGGCAAGGCGACAAGGCGACGAGAAGCTCGGTCCAGGTCGAGACCTCTTGTCCGTCCAGCGAGGTCACGATGTCGCCAGCCTCGAGGCCCGCGGCCTCGGCGTAGGAGCCGGCGTCGACCGATGCGATGGTCGAAACGTTCTTGACGTAAGAGACGCCGGTGTACATGAGCGAGGCTGCCACGATGAGAAACGCGAGCAGGACGTTGACCGCCGGGCCGGCAAGCAGCATAAACACGCGGCCAAGGAAATTGGCGCCCAAATAGGTGTGGGAACGCTCCTGCGCCAAGAACTTCTCGGCGTCCATGTCGATGGGATGGGGCTCGCCTGCGGCGGTGGAGCCGGGCGTCGCGAAGTCGTGGCCGCGGTCGTACTCGGTGAGAAGGGAGGCGTCGCGCGCCAGGGTCTCGAAGGCGGCGGGCCAGTTCTTTTGGTTAGGGTCCTCACCAAGGGCGGGATTATAGTACGGGCGAATCGAGCCCCAATCGGTCAAGATTTCGAATAAGCGATAAGCGCACTCGAGGTCGCAGCCCAGCTCGGCGGCCAGCTCTTCGCCCGTGATGCGCCCGCGGGCCATGATGAGCTCGAGAGCCGGCGCGAGCAGCGGGTCGCTGACACCGGACATGCCGCAAATACGGTTGTAGCCGCCCATCAAAAACAAGGTCACGCCGTATTCGGTGCCCAGCTTCTTGCTCTTGGCCGAGATGCGCCAGCGACACGGCAGGCCCAGGAAGAACTCGGTCACGCGCACGCCCAGCGCACGGGCAGCCAAAAAGTGGCCGCCCTCGTGCACAAAGACGAGCAACGATAAAACGATAACGCCCCAGAAAACGGCCGAGACAAAGCTTAAGACGGCACTCACTGGGCAACCTCGGTAAGAAGGTCGTTTGCCAACGCGCGAGCACGGGCGTCGACCTCGACGAGCTGCTCACAGGACTCGACCTTCTCGGCGCACGACTTGGCCATGACCTTGGAAACCAGGCCCTCGATGTCGAGAAAACCGCAGGCACCGGCCCTAAAGGCGGCGTTTGCGACCTCGTTTGCCGCGTTCATGACGCAAGGCATCGTGCCGCCTGTGCGCCCGGCCTCCTTGGCCAGGGCCAGGCAACCAAATGCCTTCTCATCGGCCTCGCCAAAAGTGAAGGGGTCCTGGTCGCACCAGTTGACCCGGGCGGCCGTGGCCTCCCAGCGCTGGGGGTAGCTCAAGGCGTACTGGATAGGCGCGCGCATGTCGGAGCCGCCCAACTGGGCCTTTACCACGCCGTCGCGAAACTCCACCATCGAGTGGATCTTGCTCTGGCGGTGCACCAGCACGTGGACGTCATCGATGGCGACCTCAAAGAGCTGGCTGGCCTCAAGGACCTCAAGGCCTTTGTTCATAAGCGTTGCGCTGTCGATGGTGATCTTGGAACCCATGCGCCACGTGGGATGGGCCAGGGCCTGGGC
>CAVDXJ010000156.1:0-4825 GCA_963612765.1 Oscillospiraceae bacterium | reverse complement strand
CCGGCATCAAGGCCGCGGGCGTCCACGCCGGCTTTAGGAAGGACCCCAACCGCCTTGACATGGCGCTTGTCGTGGCCGATGAGCTGGCCTGCGCCGCCGCGACCTTTACGACCAACCGTTTTTGCGCGGCTCCTGTCACCGTTTCGCGCGCCCACGTGGCAGATGGCAAGGCCCGCGCCGTGGTTCTGAACTCGGGCAACGCCAACGCCGCCACCGGCGAGCCGGGCCTCGAGGTCGCCGAGAAGACCGCGGCCTTTGTGGCCCAGGTCGTGGGCTGCGAGGCCGCAGACGTCTTGGTCGCCTCGACCGGCGTCATTGGCCAGCAGCTTGACTTTGCGCCGTTCGAGACCGGCGTGCCCGCCGCGGCCGACCTTCTGGGCGCCACGCCCGAGGCTGCGCACAACGCCGCTGTGGCCGTCATGACCACCGACACCGTGCCCAAAGAGGCTTCCTTTGAAGGCGAGCTGACCTGCGCGACGGGGGAGAAGTACACCGTTCACCTGGGCGGCTTTGTTAAGGGCTCGGGCATGATCCAGCCCAACATGGCAACGATGCTCTGCGTGATGTCGTGCGACGCCGCCTTGACCGCTGAGGCTGCCCACGCAGCCCTTCTCGCCGCCGTCAAGAGTACCTTCAACAAGGTGACCGTTGACTCCGATACCTCGACCAACGACACGGCGATCCTTCTTGCCACCGGCAAAGCCGCGCCTGCCGGCCACGTGATCGACCTTGACTCGGCCGAGTACCCGGCCATCGCTGCCGGCATCAAGGCCGTCTGCGGCGAGCTGGCCCGCAAGATCGCGGCCGACGGCGAGGGGTCCACTAAGCTGGTCACCGTCAACGTCCTGGGTGCCAGCGACGACGACGCGGCCGACACCGTGGCCCGCTCGATCGCAAACTCGCCCCTGGTCAAGACCGCCATCTTTGGCCACGACGCCAACTGGGGCCGCGTGGCCGCAGCCGCTGGCAAGTGCGGCGTGCCCTTCGACCAGACCCGCGTGGACATCGACTTCATGGGCGTGCCCGTGTGCCGCGGGGGACTCACCGTCCCCATGGACGAGGAAGACATGCTGCGCCGCTTCGAGGCCCCCGAGATCGACATCGTGGTCGACCTTCACGACGGCGACGCGACCTGCCGTGTGTGGACCTGCGATCTTACTCACGACTACGTAACGATTAATGGTGACTATCGTACGTAGGACGGCTTTCTCTGGCACCCCACTTCACCTAACCAATCACCCTACGGCGAGAAACCCGCCCGGTCTTCTCGCCGCATCCTTACCGGCGCAACCCAGAAAGGCGCACCCATGAAGAAACGCGATCGTCAGCAGCGCGACGCCGCAGCCAACAAGGCCGAGACCCTGATCGAGGCCCTGCCCTGGATAAACCAGATGAACGGCAAGACCTTTGTCATCAAGTACGGCGGAAGCGCCATGGAGAACAAGGAGCTTTGCGCCCAGGTCGTGGCCGACATCGAGATGCTCAAACTCATGGGCGTTCGCATCGTGTTGGTCCACGGCGGCGGCAAGGCCATCAACGCCATGCTCACGCGCCTCAACATCCCCGTGAAGTTCAAGGACGGCCTGCGCGTCACCGACGAGGACACCATGGAGGCCGTGCGCGAGGTACTGGTTGGCAAGGTCAACCAGGAGCTCGTTTGGGCCTTGAACGAGTACGGCCACAACGCAGTGGGCATCTCGGGTGCCGACGGCAAGACCTTGAAGTCCGAGGTCATCGACCCCGAGCTGGGTCGCGTGGGCCGCATCCGCGAGGTCGACACGAGCCTGATCGACACCATCTTGGATGACGGCTACATCCCCGTGGTGGCCTCCATCGGCTGCGGTCCCGACGGCTTCTTCAACATCAACGCCGACGTCGCTGCCGGTAAGGTCGCCGAGGCCATGGGCGCCGACAAGCTCATCTACCTGACCGACGTCGACGGCCTGCTCGAGGACGTGGACGACCCCGACAGCCTGATCGCCCAGATGACCCGCACCGAGACCCACGAGCTTCTGGATTCCGGCAAGCTCGACGGCGGCATGATCCCCAAGATCCGCTCGGTGGCCGAGGCGCTTGACTCCGGCGTGTCCGAGGTCGTGATTCTTAACGGTAAGTATCCGCACTCCCTGTTGCTCGAGATCTTCACCGACGCGGGCTGCGGCACCCTCTTTACGCAAGATTAAATTTAGAAGCCCCGCGGTTTGTCTCGCCTAAGATTGAGGACACCGCGAAAGCTACCCCAGAAGGGATACTTCATGTCTGACTTCCAAACCGTCCCCGCAGACGTCCTTGAGGGCGACAGCACCTACGTCATGCACACCTACGGCCGTCTGCCGGTCCAGCTTGTGAGCGCGAGCGGCGCCACCGTGACCGACAACTACGGCAAGACCTACATCGATTTCCTGGGCGGCATTGGCTGCGCCTCTTTGGGCCACTGCCACCCGGCCGTGATCGCCGCCATCAAGGACCAGGCCGATAAGCTCTGGCAGGTGGGCAACTACTTCTACATCGAGAACCGCAACGAGGCTGCCGAGGGCATCTCTGAGCTTCTCTCCACCGTGACCGATGAGTCCGGCCACGTCGTGGGCTCGACCGGCACCACCTGGCGCACGTTCTTCTCCAACTCCGGTGCCGAGTCCAACGAGGGCGCCATCAAGTGCGCGCGTCGTTGGGGCGAGGTCAAGCTGGGCGGCGCCTCCACGATCGTCTCTGCGCGTCAGAGCTTCCATGGCCGCACGCTGGCTACCTTGGCCGCCACCGGCCAGGACAAGTTCCACGCGAGCTTCAACCCGCTGCCCGCCGGGTTTGTCTCGGTGCCTTTGAACGACATCGAGGCCTTGACCGCCGCTGTCGAGAAGCCCGAGTCCGGCGCTGTCTGCGCCGTCATGCTCGAGTGCATCCAGGGCGAGGGCGGCGTGTGGCCCGCGACCTACGACTATATGCGCGAGGTGCGCGACCTGTGCACCAAGAACAACATCCTGCTGTTGATCGACGAGGTCCAGACGGGCATGTTCCGCTGCGGCTCTCCCTTTGCCTACCAGCGTTCTGGCATCGAGCCCGACGTGGTGAGCATGGCCAAGGGCATCGCCGGCGGCTTCCCCATGGGCGCCGTCGCCGCCCGCGCCGAGGTGGCCGACCTTCTGCACCCCGGTGACCACGGCTCGACCTTTGGCGGCAACGCCCTGGCCGCGGCCGCCTGCCGCGCCACGTTGAAGGCTTTTGCCGACGAGCAGACCGGCGAGCACGTCATTGCCGCGGGCAAGCACCTGCGTCACCGCCTTGAGGCCCTGCCGCACGTCACCGAGGTCCGCGGCCACGGCCTTATGCGCGGCGCCCAGCTGGACGTCCCCGTGGCCAACGAGCTGGTGGAGGAGGGCCTGGCCGCAGGCATCATCCTCAACCACATCGGCGACTCTATCCTGCGTTTCCTGCCGCCGCTGAGCATTACCCGTGAGCAGATCGACGAGGGCGTCGATATTCTTGCCGGTCTTCTCGCCAAGTACTAAGGCGCAGGTAGGGCGGCTGAGCCAAAAAAAAGTTCGCCGGATTTCAAAATTCCTGTTCCCAATTACGGAATCCTTTGGTATAGTAGAAAACCGCGCGGGCGATTGGCTCAGGGGTAGAGCACTTCCTTCACACGGAAGGGGTCGCTGGTTCGAATCCAGCATCGCCCACCATATTCGGGGAATTAGCTCAGTTGGGAGAGCGCGTGACTGGCAGTCACGAGGTCAGGGGTTCGAACCCCCTATTCTCCACCATGATTTGTCAAGGCTCCGGGATTCGTCCCGGAGCTTTTTTGTATCTCGCGGCGGCACGCCCGATGCGTGGCCGATGTTTGTACAAAGATTCGCAAAAACCGCCGACGTTTGTACAAACATCGGCGGTTCTAAAGAATTTCGAGCTATTTAGGGCTTCTCGGCTACAAACATCGGCCGATTTTAGGAAGCGGGTGTGGAAGCGCCCGATACCCGGTTCCTACGCGTCCTTGCGATCCGGGACCTTGAGCATGATCACGAAGCCAATAACGAACAGGGTCGCGATGGAAAGCACGCCCAGGCTGGAGTTGCCGGTGACGGCGGTGAAGGTGCCCACCATGAAGGTGCCGAGAATAGCCGCGTACTTGCCAAAGATGTCGAAGAAGCCAAAGTACTCGTTGGCGCGGTCCTTGGGGCACAGCTTGCCAAACTCAGAGCGCGAGAGCGCCTGGATACCGCCCTGGAACATGCCCACCATGATGGCCAAGATCCAGAACTCGGTGGCCGTGCGCAGCAGGATCGCGGCAAACAGCGTGATGCCAAAGTAGGCCGCGATGGCGATCAGCAGCATCCTGCGGGTGCCGTACTTGCTGGACAAGCGGCCGTAGATGATGGCCGAGGGGAAGGCCACAAACTGGGTGACGAGAAGCGCCAGCACCAGCTGGGTCGACGAGATGCCCAGGTCGGTTCCGTAGCTCGTGGAGAGCTTGATGATGGTGTGCACGCCGTCGATGTAGAAGAAGTACGCGATCATGTAGTACTTGATGGCCTTGTTGGCCCAGATCTCTTTAAGCGTCGTGCCGATGCCGCGGATCGCGTTGGTAAAGGCGTGGCTCTCGCGCGGCTTGAAGTGCTTTTGCTCAACGTCCTTGAGCATGGGAATGGTAAAAGCCAGCCACCAGGCGGCGGTGATCACAAACGAGATCTGCATGGCCGTCTGCAGCGTCATGCCCAGGCCCTCGTAGTTAAGCACTACCAGCAGGCACGCGATGAACGGCACACAGCTGCCAATGTAGCCCCAGGCAAAGCCCTGGCTCGAGACCTCGTCCATTCGCTCGTCTGTGGTGGCG
>CAVDXJ010000155.1:0-4832 GCA_963612765.1 Oscillospiraceae bacterium | reverse complement strand
GGGTCTCCTCGCCGTGGCGCACGCCCAGGATCTCGACCCTGGCGGCTGCGCGGGCAGCGGCGGCCGCGGCTGCGGCGGCCTGAGCCTCGGCGGCAGCCTGCGCGGCAGCGGCAGCAGCCTCGGCTGCGGCGGCCTGCTCGGCGGCGGCGCGGGCAGCGGCCTCCCTCTGCTCAGCGGCGCGCTGCTCGGCACGGGAAATCTCAACCTGGTAGGCGGTCTGCCTGCCAGAAGGCTGGACGTTCTCAAGCACGCCCAGCATGGCGGCCACGCCAGACTTGTTGTCGTTGGAGCCCAGCGTGCACGGCGAGAAGTGCTCGAGGAAGCGGCTCACGCCAAGCAGCAGCAGGGGCAGCGCGCCCAGGATGCCGATGATCCAAACAAAGCGGCGGAAGGCCTCGGGCAAAAAGCCCAGGATCTGGAACAAGGTGCAAACCGCCACGCCCAAGACGCAGTAGCGGCTGTACTTCCACAACAGCGGCAGGTACTGGGCCACCGGGGTGCTGTAAAGGGGGTTCTCGTGCGGGGAGTCGTAGTGGGCAACGACCACGATGGGTCGGGTGCCCTTCTGGACCTTCTCGCCGCAGCCCTTATGGAACGCGACGACGTTCTGGCTACGAGCGGTGGGGCCCAGGTCACTTATGACGTCGGTGCCCAAAAACTTAAGGACAAACAGGGCCGTAGGCACGGCCACCAGGAAAAACCCGATGGCGGTAAGCATGACAGAGCCAATGCCCGCCAGGAAAATCCCCAAGAAGATGAGGATCAGCAGCGCGGCGGGGATGAGATTGGCGAACTTACGGGCGTCGAACTCCTCGATATAAGGCTCGCAACCGTGCTCACGCATCATGTTGGCGATGGTCTCGGCCGCCTGGAGTTCCTCTTGGCTACCTGCAGGAGCAATGCTGACCTGCTCGTCCAGATAGTCCATATAGTCGTGTGTCATGGCCATATGCCGTACGTCCTTTTTGGTAGGTCTTAGAGACGTTGTGTTTCATCTACATACAATCAAAAGAGTATACGTCTAACAATCGTTTTTCGTTGAATTAACGCAGATACAGCGGTACAAAAGTGACAGACGGCACAAATTAATGTCCAAAAGGATTGATACCATGGGCGATTTTGACGAGATAAAAATCACCAAAGACGATGAGAAGGCCCGCCGGCTCGCCACTCTTTCGCTGATACTCACGAACTCCAAAACGCCCTTGACCTCATCGGAGATTAAAGAAGAGCTTTACGCCGACCTCTCTATCGACACCTTCACCAGGACCTTCTCAAGGGACCGAGAAGACCTGGAGTCCATGGGGTTCAAGTTCATCAAGTCAAAGGGCGCGGGCGACGAGGCTTCTTGGACGATCGACGCCGAGGCCAGCCTAAAGGGCGGCGCGGCCCTGAACCCAGAAGAGGCCGTCATCCTCAACCTCACCTGCCAGCCCCTGGTCAACGACCCGGGTTTTCTCTACTCCAACGAGCTGAGGTTTGCCCTTACCAAGATCGACCAGCAGTTCAGCTGCGCCGAGAAGGCCGTCAAGGGTTCTGCGGCAAGCGCCACGCGCGTCTCGGAGACCCTACGGGATTGCCTTGAAACGGGTCATCCCGCAAAGGTGACCTACACAAACACCAAAGGCGTCACCTCCAACCGCATTCTTGCACCCTACGGTTTTTTCACCGTGAGAAGAGCCGCGTATATGGCGGCGGCGATACTGCAGGACGGCGAGGAAGGCAAGGATCGCGGCAGCATTAGCGACACCAGGATTTACAAGCTGAGCCGCATTAAAGAGGCCAAGAAAGTCGCCAAGCTCTCTTACCAGGTTCCGTACGACTTTGACGTCGCCGCCCACGAGCGCCTGGCTTTCCAGATTGGCCCCACCGTGGCGCAGGCCCGCTTCTTTGTGCCCGAGTTCCAAGAACACGAGATGCGGGCCAACGCCAACGGCAAGGGCGGCTGGCAAGCCGTGGACGGCGGCTTTGAGTGGACCGTCGAGATGAGCGACCCCACTGCCGCCGCCAGCTGCGCCATTGCCTGGGCAATCAAGCCGTTGGCGCCAAAAGAGCTGGTAGAGACCTGGAAGAAGCTTCTTAAGGGGGCGATCAACAATGGCTAAGGCCAGCAAGAAGGGGCGCGCGGGCGCCTTGAACGAGGCCCGCGAGCTCATCGCTCTTCTCGCCACATTGGACGACGAGGGCGACAGCATCGACGTCGCGGCGATCGCCGAGAGGCTTGGCTGCGACGAGGCCCACGCAAAGAAGCTCCTCTACCTTCTGGGCTCTGCCTATACCGAGAACTACATCGTCCCCCTCTACGCCGACGACGCCGAGAAAAACCTTGTCCTTGGCAGCGCCACAACGGGGTCGCGCGGCTACAGCCTGCGCCTAAGCGCCGCCGAGACGACTGCCCTTCTCGCCGCCCTTGAAAAACTGGGCGTGCCCGAGGACGACCCGCTGCGCGAAAGGCTGCGCTCGTCGCTTTTGTCCGCGAACGCAAACATCGACAGGTTGGCGGTCCGACGCATGCTCGGCGGCGAGAAGACCGTCTCCATCCCCGAGCACGTCCAAACCTGCTCGGCGGCGATCGCCGGTAAAAAGGCGCTACGTTTCCTGTACACCAAGGTGCGCGAGCAAGACACGCACGAGCGCCTGGTGGTTCCCCAGTCGCTCGAGCTCAAAGAGGGTTTTTGGTACGTCAACACCTATGACCTCGCGCGCGGCGGCACACGTCAATTCAAGGTCGACCGCATGGAGCAGCTCAAGGTCGAGGAGATTCCCCAGACGGCCCCGCGCGACCTGCCGGTTGGCGAGAAGGGCCGTGCGCAGACCATGGTCCAGCTCGCCTACACCGATATTCGTTACCTCAAGGAATACCTGTGGTGGCCCGACCTCGAGTTCTTGACCCAAAACGAAAACGGATCCGGCACGGCGCATATTCCCTACCTGGAGAACAGCACCTGGCTCCCGCGCCAGGTGGCCGCGTGCGGCGGGACCGTCACGACCAACAACGCCCAGGTAAACCAGCTTGCCCGCGAGTACGCCGAGGCCCAGCTCAACAGCTAGGAGCTGCGGGCTTGTCAGGGGGTAGTTTCGCTTTTAATAAAAACGCGCTAGTTTTGACGGCCTTGTCAGTGTTTTTTCTCGCCAAATTAATCACGGGTTTTGAGAATCCGCAGGTAGAAGGCCCGCAGATTTCCCCTCCGTAAAATCGAGACCCCAAATCCACTGACAATGCCCTCAAAACTAGCAGCCCCTGCGGGCAGCGGCGGGACCGCCGGCGCCCAGGCCCCTACACCCGCATCGCGAGATAGCCAGCGTAAACCGGTAGGTAGACCCTGTGCTCGTCGACCTCGACGTTTCCGTTGTGGAGAACAACCGCGTCTTCTGCCTCGCCCGCGTCAAGCAGCGCCGTAAGCGCGCTATGGCGGCGGTAGCTCTTGCCGGACTTTACCTCGATGACGCGCGTGCGGCCACGGGAGTCCTCGATGACAAAGTCGACCTCTCCGCGCTTCTTCGACGAGTAAAAGTGCGGCGTGAACCCATGGGCGAGAAGCTCCTGCGCAACAACGGCCTCGTATAGGGACCCGTAGTTGATGTCGGTCTTGCCGTTGATGATGTCCAGGTCGACCTCCCCCATAAGACGCGAGGTCAGAAGGCCAATATCGTTTAGGAAGAACTTGAACGACGCACGGTCTTCGGCAAGCCCCAAGGGGTACGTCACCTGCCTTACCTTGGTCGCTTCGATAGCAATGCCTGCGTTTACGAGCCAATCAAAAGAGGTCTCGAGGTTCGCAAAGCGCAGGTTGCGGTCGAGACGGGCGTACTTGAAACGCTTGGTTGGCGCGTTGAGCTGCGCAGGAATCGAATCGTAGACCATCTTGATTTGGCGGGCCTCAAGCGGGTCCTGCACATACTTGACGATATCGCTTTCATACAGGTCAACAATGCCCTCTTGGATGTTGCGGGCAGGAACAATCTGCGAGGTGTCCACGTACGCCTGCACCGCGTCGGGCATACCTCCCACAAGCAGGTACTCGCGAAAGAGCGAGGAGAGCTTCTCATGGATAAAATCGGGCACCTCTTCGCGGGCGAGAATAGCCTTCTCCATTACATCCCAAACGTTGTTAGCAACGCCACGCGCGGTGCAGAACTCTCTAAACGCCAGGGGGTACATCGTCATTTTCCTGAGAAAACCAACCGGGAAGGAACGCGCCTGTACATAAGCATCAAGCCCCAGGAGCGACCCCGATAGAATGACATCGACGTCCATGCGCTCGGCCAAAAACTTGGTCCAGGTCAGCATGTCCTTGCATTCCTGCACCTCATCGAGGAACAACAGCGTCTGGTTGGGGACAATCGCCTTGCCGGTCAAAACAGAGATGCGCAGGAGAAGATCGTCAACGTCTGTCGCGCCGGCCAAGGTCTCGATGGCCCGGGTGTTGCCGTAGAAGTTTATTTCGGCAACGGTCGAGTACTCGCGGGCGGCAAAGTCCCGGATAATCGTGGTCTTTCCAACCTGGCGCGCGCCCATGACCATGAGCGCCTGCTTGGTTTTGGTCTGCTTCCACTCCAACAACTGCTGAGTTGCAAGTCTCTGTAACATAAGCACACCAATCTACCTGCGATAATTGCGTTTTCCAACACGATTTTAGCCGTTTCAGCTGCGTTTTCCAACAGGTTTTTGGCTGTTTTGACTGCGTTTTCCAACACGATTTAGCGTGTTTTGATCGCGTTTTCCAACATTGCAGCCAAAGTAAAATACCTGGCCCGACGAAAATGGTTTCACTCTTGATATAACCGCGCTAGTTTCGAGGGCCTTGTCAGTGAATTTGGGGTCTCGTCTC